>JAHWJO010000291.1 GCA_019348365.1 Armatimonadota bacterium
AGAAGTTTCATTTTCTCCGCCGGGAGAGTCCTGAGTTCCTTGCTTTTGGGATTCAAGAGTTGAAACAGAGGTTCGTCCGGTATTTCCTCTGCTTCCAGTATCTCCCCGGCGATGTCAGCTACAAACCGAGCATGGTGTAAAAGGCCTTCTGGGTCGGGATCCCAGTCCGTCTTGACGGAGGAAGCAAAATGCGCGACGGGATTGGCCTCCACACCTATGCTCGGTATTCCATGCTGCTTACATTCCACAAGCGTTGTGCCGGTTCCGCAGAAGGGGTCCAGAACGGTTTGATCGGATCGAAGGGCGAATTGTAAGAGGTAATCCCGAACCAGATGAGGGGGGAAGGAAAGAACGAAACGATACCATCCGTGAACGGCTAAATCTTCCGGCAGGAGCTTATTAATGTCGCCATTAGCGCCTCGGCGGCGCACTTGGGCATAACTCATGAATTCAAACCTTTGTTGGTGTATATGAAGATGATCTATGGGCTGGCTCTTTCATCCTGATTATGGGACGGGGATACATGAATCTGGCGAGATTTCGTCCTTCTCCCTACCTACCTATCCAAATGGAATCTCAGTTTCGACCATCGATGCACTTAAGATTAGGCTTTTGCATCTCAGCGCGCCAGCCAGCCCCCGTCCACCGGCAGGACGATCCCGTGAACATAGGCGGCGGCATCGGAGGCGAGAAACACCGCCGCCCCCTTCAGGTCGGCGGGGTCTCCCCAGCGCCCGGCGGGGATCCGGGAAAGGATCTGGGCGCTCCGCTCCGGGTCCTGCCGCAGCCCTTCCGTGAGCGCCGTTGAGAAGTAGCCCGGCGCGAGGGCATTGACGTTGATCCCCAGTGGCGCCAACTCGTTCGCGAGGGCGCGGGTCAGCCCGGCGACCCCGCTCTTCGCGGCGGCGTAGGAGGCGGCGTTGATGCCACCCTGGAACGAGAGCATGGACGCAACGTTCACGATCTTGCCACCAGCTTCGGAGCGGGCATAATGACAGGCCGCCGCCTGACAGAGATAGAAAACGGCGGAGAGGTCCACGTCCAGCACTTCCTGCCAGTCCGCCTCCGCCATCTCCAGGGCGGGTGACCGGCGGAGGATCCCGGCGGCGTTGACGAGAATGTCCAGCCGACCCAGACGCTCCACGGCCTCCCGGACGATCCGTTCGGCAGACCCGGCATCCAGGCCGTTCAGGTCCGCCTGAATCTCTACATGCCGACGGCCCTGTGCCGCGATCGCCCCCCCGGTCCCCTCGCAGGGGACCCGGTCCAACAGCGCGAGGTCCGCCCCGGCTTCGGCGAGCCCGAGGGCGAGCGCCTGACCGATCCCCTGCGCTGCGCCGGTGACCAGCGCGGCCCGGCCCTCCAGGCGGAACGGATCGGCTCCCCTCCCGGTTTCGGGCATCCTCAGTACCTCAGGTCCACGGGTTCGATTCCGCTTTCGCGGCAGAACGTCAGGTAACGGTCGAGCTTGGTGTAAACGTCGTCCTGATAGATCACCCGGTCCTCGTCGTCGAGGTACTGGACCACGCCGTCGAGGATGAAGAGGGTGATCATCTCCTCGGCATCGTCCACCACGAGCGTGTGAACGTCTCCGGGAGGCTCGTAGACGAAGGTGCCGGGTCGCGCGACCCACTCGCGTTCCAGGTAGTGCCAGCTCCCCTGAAGGCAATAACCGAGCACCTGTCCCCCCGTGTGGCGGTGGCGGTTGACGCGCCCGCCGCCCGTGACCTTCAGGATATTGATCCAGCGGCCGTTCGCCAGATCGAACCGCAGGGGTTTGAACCAGACCCGCTCCCCCTGCGGCACCCATGGGACCGCGTCGCTCTGGACGGCCCGGTCGGGGACGCCCATGGCGATGACAGAATCGGGGATCTGGAGAGGAATCGTCATTGGAGGGTTCCTTTCAGGGGGGCGCCGGTGGAGTGTGGGAATTCGTTCCCCTTCAATGATAGGAAGCTCTCCGAACCGTACGCAAGTGGCATTCCATCGAAGAGGCTGCAGAAGAGAAACCGGATCTCCATCGGAGAGTGGGAGGGAAGTTCAAACCACTTCTCACAGTTGCCGCCCCATCTCGCCCTCGCTACAATGACTTTGCCGGATGCACCGGCGGCGCGAGAGGGCGTAAGCTCTGAACACGTACTCATTATCGATCGGGTGAGCGAATGGAACTGTTGAGGCTGGAGGAGGTCGGGTGGGAGGCGCTGCGGCAGCGCGCGGCGCAGCCCGGTGCGTTCGACCCCGCCATCGAGGCGACGGTGCGGGAGATCCTCGACGCCGTCCGCACACGCGGCGACGCCGCCCTCGACGAGTTCTCCCGCCGGTTTGATGACACGCCGTACGCCGGGCAACCCCTGCCTTACGATCAGATTTCGGAGGCCAGCGAGCAGGTCTCGCCGGAATTCCTGGACGCCTGCATGCTCGCCGCCGAGAACATCGGCGAATATCACCAGCGGCAGCGCCAGCAGTCCTGGCTGCACGAGACCCCCGACGGCATCCTCATGGGACAGCTCGTCCGCCCGATGGACCGCGTGGGCCTCTACGTGCCGGGCGGCACCGCCTCCTACCCCTCCACCATCCTGATGACCGCCATTCCCGCGCGCGTGGCGGGAGTTCAGGAGATCATTCTCTGCACCTCTCCCCGCGGCCTCAGCCCCGAACTCCTCGTCGCGGCGGAGATCGCGGGCGTGGATGAGATCTACCTTCTGGGCGGCGCGCAGGCCATCGCGGCGATGGCGTACGGCACCGAGAGCGTCCCGCGCGTGGACAAGATCTGCGGCCCCGGCAACCCGTACGTCGTCACCGCGAAGAAGCTCGTCTTCGGGCAGGTGGGGATCGAGTCGCTGCCTGGCCCTTCGGAAATCCTCGTCATCGCCGACGAGTCCGCCCGGCCCGACTGGATCGCCGCCGACCTCCTCTCCCAGGCCGAGCACGGCGGGATGGACGGTGCATCGGTCGCCACCCTCGTCTCCCCCTCCGAATCGACGGCGAAAGCGATTATCACGGAACTGGAGTCCCAACTTCAGGGCCTTCAGCGCCGCCAGGACGCCGAGGCGAGCATCCGCGCCCACGGCATCGCGGTTATCACCCGCGACCTGGAGGAGGCCGCCGAGGTCTCCAACCTGTTCGCGCCGGAGCACCTGGAGCTCTCCGTCGCCGATCCGCTCGCCCTCCTCCCGCTCATCCGGCACGCGGGCGCAATCCTGATCGGGGAGTGGACCCCCGAGCCCGTCGCGGATTACATCGCGGGTCCGAGCCACGT
Organism: Armatimonadota bacterium; assembly: GCA_019348365.1. GTDB lineage: Bacteria > Armatimonadota > DTGP01 > DTGP01 > JAHWJO01 > JAHWJO01. The sequence continues at coordinate 3,260 of JAHWJO010000291.1, forward strand.
CCTGCCCACGGGCGGCACGGCCCGGTTCTCCTCGCCGCTCTCCACCGACGATTTCATCAAGAAATCGAGCCTCCTCCGCTACCCGAAGTCGGCGCTGGAACGCGAGGCGGACGCCATCCTCCACCTCGCCGCAGCCGAAGGCCTGGACGCCCATGCCGAATCCGTCCGCCGCCGAATGAAGGAATTCTAACCCACAAAACTCCCCAATTTCCTGACTCCCAACTCCCTAATTTCCCGACTCCCTGATTCCCAATGCCCGATACCCCAGCTCCCAGCCCCCAGCCCCCAGCCTCCAGAACGGCGGAGGTCCACCGCGCGACCGCCGAGACGACCATCGACCTCGTCCTCAACCTTGACGGCGCCGGCCTGGGCGAGCTCGACACTGGATTGGGTTTCCTCGATCACATGCTCACTCACATCGCCCGCCATGGCCTGGTAGACCTCACCGTCCGCTGCCAGGGCGACCTCCATGTGGACGCCCACCATACGGTCGAGGACGTCGGGATCGCGCTCGGCATGGCGATCCGTCAGGCGGTGGGGGACAAGCGCGGGATCGTCCGCTACGGGCACTTCACCCTGCCCATGGACGACGCCCTCGTCCTCTGCGCCCTCGACCTCTCCGGGCGGCCCTACCTCGATTTCGCGCTCGATCTCCCGCCGATCATGATCGGCCAGATGCCCACCGAGCTCGTCGAAGAGTTCTTCCGCGCCGTTGTGAACAACGCGGGGATGAACCTCCACTTCCGGCATCTCGCAGGCACGAACAGCCATCATCTCGTCGAGGCCGCGTTCAAAGCTTTTGCCAAAAGCCTCCGGATGGCCGTCGAGAAGGACCCCCGCACCGACGAGATCCCCAGTACCAAGGGACTGCTTTGATTTTGGATTTGCGATTTTGGATTTTGGATTATTAACCCTCCTCGGAGGGGAAGGGTGGATTTGGACCTTAGACTTTGGACCATGGACCTGTAGACGGTGATTGAAATGGATACTCTGACAAAAACATCTGCGGTCGACTGGCCGTCTACAACTAATAAGATCGCGGTGGTGGATTTTGGGCTGGGCAACATGCGGAGCCTGGAGAAGGCGCTCGAACACCTGGGGCATCACGGCGTCACCACCTCCGACATCGACGTGATCGCCGAGGCGGACAAGATCATCCTCCCCGGCGACGGCGCGTTCGGCACGGCCATGCGGAACCTCACCGGCCCCGACGACCGGGGCCGCACCCTTGCCGGGGCCGTCACCGACGCGGTGCGCGCGGGCAAACTCCTCTTCGGGATCTGCGTGGGGATGCAGGTGCTCCTCGACCAAAGCGAGGAGTTCGGCCTTCACCGGGGGATCGGCCTCATTCCCGGCGAGGTTCGGCGCTTTCCCGAACGGCCCGGCGTGAAGATCCCGCAGATCGGGTGGAACCACCTGAGCTTCACCCAGCCGGACTGCCCCCTGTTCCGGGGCCTCACATCCGGCTGCATGGTCTATTTCATCCACTCGTACTACTGTGCGCCGAGCGACCCGGCGGATGCCGCCGCCACGACCACCCACGGAATCGAATACTGCTCCATCCTCCACCGGGAGAACGTCTACGCCACCCAATTCCACCCGGAGAAGAGCGGCGAGGTCGGCCTGACGATGCTCAAAAATTTCGCCGAACTGTAACGCAACCGATAGATCAATATCCCACTCTCCCGGAGCGGGGACAGGGGTGAGGGGGACCCTCTGCCATGCCTGAACTGAACGGAATCTGCGCCGTCGTCACCGGCGCGGGTAAGGGGATCGGTCGCGCGACGGCGCTCGCCCTCGCGGCGGAAGGGGCCAACGTCTTCAGCGTCGCCCGGACGGAGGCGGACCTGATCGCCCTGCGCGACGAAGCCGCCGGCCTCCGGGGCAAGATCACTCCCTTCGTCGCCGACGTGACGGACGAGGAGAAGATCCACCTCCTCTTCGAAGCCATCCGGAAGTGGATCGAGCGCTTCGACCTCCTCGTGAATGCGGCGGGGACCGGCTCCTTCGGCCCCAGCGAAGAATACCCTTTGGAGGAGTGGCGGCGCACCCTGGAGACGAACCTCACCGGCGCGTTCATCTGCTCCCGCGAGGCCACCCGGCTGATGAAGCTCTACGGCGGCGGTACGATCCTCAACGTCGCTTCCATCGCGGGGAAGCGCGGGTTTCCGCAGTCGGCGGCCTACTGCGCGTCCAAGTGGGGGCTGCTCGGCATGAGCCACTCCATGGCCGAGGAGATGCGCGGCACGGGGATCAAGATCACAGCCCTCTGCCCCGGCGCGACCGACACCCCCTTCTGGCAATCCATGCCGTTTTCTCCGGAGCCCTCGCGCATGATGAAGCCGGAAGCCGTCGCGGAGGTGATCGTCGGAATCGCGAAGCAGCCGCCCTCCGTCGTCACCGACGAGATGGTGATCCTCCCCCCGGAAGGCGTACTCTGATTTTAATCACCGCAGAGGTGCAGAGAACCCCGAACCCTGACGGGGTGATGAGGGGAGCGGGCGGGTAAAAGGGGTTATCTGCGTGTATCTGTGGTTAATTTAGAGTTTATCCGTATTCATCTGTGTTCATCTGTGGTTTTAAAGGGGTTTAGGGGTATCCGGGGTTCCCCCGGGTTTCCGTGAAGCGAGCGCAGCGACGCTCCGTGTTCCATTCACCCCCAACCCAACTTTGAACCGGGGTCAACCGCCCCCCATCATGTGAACCAATTCCAACACGTCGCCGTCGTTCAGCGTCACCGTCTCGTAGGCATTCCGTCGGACGATCTCTCCGTTGTATTCCACCACGATGTACCGGGGGTCGATCTCCTTCGCTTTCAAAAACTCCAGCAGGGGAGTCGGACCCTCCAGCTCCCGCGCCTGCCCGTTGATTTGCAGCCTGATCATCTCCGACTCCCCTGCATCAGAAGCTCAAATATAACCTCCAGCAGCCGAACGGATGGCTTTCCATAACTGTCCTGCGGCCCGGCGGGGATCTTCTGCGGCCCCAATGGCGGAGATCACGGCGACTCCCGCCGCTCCCGCCCGCATGCACTCCCC
>JAHWJO010000292.1 GCA_019348365.1 Armatimonadota bacterium
TAAGATGCGGGCTTCATCCCGTCTCCCATTGTGTACTCCACAGCCCGGGAGAAAAAAGTCGGTGACATCAAATCCCAGTAGAGCGATGAGGACCTTTGCACGGCATGGGGTCAACCAGGGTGATTTCACTACGTGTACCCGACGGTTAAAATCGTGGCTGGCAGGGCACGAAACATGTCCTGAGCGTAGTCGAATGGATCGGCCTTCGCCGACTCCCCTGCTACCCGATTCTGCGGTTTTGGGTCGGGAGTGGAACCCGCGAAGGCGGGTTTTGTGCCCTTCCAGACGCGATTTTAATCGCCGGGCACACGTAATGAAATCATCCTGTGGTATCAACGGGTGGCAAAGGCTCCCTGGTGCCCGGTTTGTTATACTGAGAGGCAGGATCTTCCCTCTCTCAACGACGGGCGATAGACATCACCTCTGAACATAAGGAGAACGACCGATGGCGGTAACCGTACGCGTCCCCACCCCGATGAGAAAAATGACCGACGACCAGCAGGAAGTTCAGGCCAACGGCGACTCGATTGGAGCGGTGCTGAACGACCTCGAAGCCAGGTACCCCGGCTTTACCAACCGGATCTGTGACGACCAGGGGGAGCTCCGGCGCTTCATCAATGTTTACGTCAATGATGAGGACATCCGATTCCTGCAAGGCAAGGAGACCTCGCTGAAAGATGGGGATGAAATCTCCATCGTGCCGGCCATCGCCGGGGGTTGAACGTCGGAAGGCGTCCATCGGGAGATCATTTTATGGCAAAAATTCCGATCATGCTCACCTACTCCAAAGAGACGATCAAAGAGCCGCTGATCTACAACGCCGCGAAAAAGTTCAACGTGGTGACGAACATCCGCCGGGCCGACGTGCAGGAAGGGATCGGCTGGATCATCCTGGAACTCGACGGGGAGCCGGAAGAGATCGACAAGGTCACGAAATGGTTTGAAGAGCAGGGAGTCCGGGTGGACCCGCCCGAAGGGCAGTCGAGCGGCTGATGGCGGAAGCTCCCCTTCAGACGGAATCGCCGGAGTCGCTCCGGCCCGGTGACCTGCCTCCGATCCGCTTGCGGGAGGCGGATCGGGAACGGATTTTGAGCCACTGCCGGGAAGGGCTGCCGTACGAAGCCTGTGGGCTGCTCTTCGGCAACGGGCGTGAGGCCATCCACGTCGTCCCGATGCGGAACGCCGCCCGGAGCACCACCTTCTTCTCCCTCGACCCGCAGGAGCAGCTTCAGGTGATGGAGGACGCGCGGGAGGCCAAGCTCGACCTCATCGGGATTTTTCACTCGCACCCCGTCACCCGACCCTATCCCTCGCGGACGGACGTGGAGTTCGCCGGGTTCTGGGAGGAGTGCTGGTTCCTGATCGCCTCGTTCCGCAGGGAGGACGAGCCGGAGCTCTGCTGCTACCGTATCATCGGGGATCAGATCGTGGAGACGGGGATGGAAGTGATAGCGGAATAAAAAAGCACTGTTGAGAATCGGGGTCCCGGCGATTTTAATCGCCGGGACCCCGATTCTCGATTACCCCATTCTTATTTCTGCGCGAGCGCCTGCCGGATCGCCGCATCCATCTCTTTCTGCCCGCGTACGTCCAGGGCCGCGATCTTGCCGTCTCGCCCGATGAGGATGGACAGGGGAGTGGCCGAGACCCGGTACTTCTCCGCGATGGCGTTCCCCATCCGCTTCCCTTCAAACGCCTGTCGCCAGGGGAGCCCGCGCCGCTCCAGATAAGAGGCGACACGCACCTTGTCGATGTCATTCTCCAGCGGCACGCCGAGCACGTCGAACCCCTGGCCTTTATATTTCTGATACATAGCGATGATGTCCGGCATCTCGGCCATGCAGGCCGGGCACCAGGTCCCCCAGAAGTTGACCAGCACCACCTTGCCTTTGTATTGATCCAGGGAGACCGGCTTGCCGTCCATGTCCTTCGACACGATGGGGAACGGGTTCTCGCCGCGCTTCAGGCCGGCATGATAGATCAGGGGCGGGGTGACGGCATGAGCCTGAGCGGGAGGAGTGTACGCGAAGGTCGAGGCGGGAAGGGGAGCGTTGATCCGGGTCCCGGTGAGAGTCTCCGTGATGGAACCGGGGGTTTGGGTCGGCTGAACCACCATCTTGCGGAGGAGATGGTCCGTTTTCCCGATGGAGTAGGTGATCTTCGCGTCCGTCTGTCCGAAGCGGCTGACGGTCACGACGACGTTCTCCACCGGGACTCCCTCAACATGGGAGGGTTCGGCAAGGGTCAGTTCGGTCAACGACGGGGAATCCGGCAGCAGGTCCTCGCCCATCAGGAGCATCAGGGCGGTCTCAAATCCCGTCCCTCCCATGACATCGGCGATCTGCCGGGTGAGGCCGTAGATGCTCGGATGGGCATCCGCTTTGATGTATCGCTTGTTCTCCGCCGGATTGTAGATATAAAGGGTTCCGCCGGTGGAGACGGCAACGGTCTCCCGTTCCTTCGACTTCCGCTCGATACGAAGCTTATTGGGCGCGGCGTATGCGACCTGCGCGCGGATCTCCCGATCCGGTGCGGTCGTGCGGATCTCCAGGGAGAGGGAGGCGGCGGAAGCGTAAGTCTCGCTCATCTTCTTCATCAGGTCGCGTGCGCGGGGCTCCACCGTGCCTTGAGCCGCCGCCAGCTTTTTAATGGCGGGACTGTCGGATCGGGCGCCGGGCCGAGCGATGACCCAGGAAGCCGCGGCCAGCGCAACGCTCCCCACGGCGGCGATGAGGACCAGAGAGGTGCGAGATTTAAAATGCAAGTGAACGCCTCCAACTCAATCTATCTCTAATGAATCTCTAAAGGATTGGGTATTCTCTAATAAGGATGCTGATGAGCCTCGACCGGTTCCCGACGGGGAGGACGGCCCCTCCCCCTACCAGTCTAAGGATAGAGGAGAACGAAAGAATCGCCAAGACATGAATTTCCGGTCCTCTTGATATCCGTGGAGTAGAGGTTCGTACGACTGCCCGCTGTGATCTCCCCGACCGGTTCAGGGGAATGGAAATAAACCGGGAGTTCACTCCCACGTTTGAGCCCGATTGGAAACAGATTAATGACCTATCGCGTGGTGTTGGAGCGGGACTTCTGCATCGGTTACGGCTGTTGCGTGGAGATCGCTCCGGAAGCGTTCGAGCTGGATGAAGCGAATGTGGTCCGCCTGAAAGACGAGGAAGCTCCCTCTCGCGTGGAAGATCCCCGTTTGATGGAAGCCGCCCGAGCGTGTCCCGTCGCGGCCATCCATCTCTTCGATGAAGAGGGAGAGCAGGCCTACCCCGCTTACGAGTAGCCGCTAGAGCAGAATGTCCATCATGGTCCGGCTGTCCGCGTCCAGTCGTCCCAGGCTGGGGACGTGGTACCGGTTGCCGTCGATGTCCCGGATGATGATATGCCCGTTCGCGACGAAATGCACGTCATCCCGGCCCCGGACCTCAAAGGTCTTTTCGCCTTTGTTGGTCTCCACCTCCCAGCGGTAGACCCCGTAATCTTCGATGATCCGGTTGATCTTCTGGATGATCGGGAGAAAATAGGTGTGCTCCAGCAGGCTCCGCAGCACCCGCCGGCTTTTGGATTCCAGCTTGCGCGGGTCTTCGATGACTCCGACCTCGTCCTCCTCTTCGTCCAGCAGGCTGATGTAATGTTCGGGATCGGTCAGGGGGAAGGTGCGGACCGGCTTCACCCGTATCGGGTCGTCCACTTCGCCGTCCATGCTGAAGAGCAGCCAGCCGGGCCGGTCCTTGACGAGCCGGACCCGTTCCGGATCGAGGAGGACCAGGTAGTTGGGCCGGGGAGTCGTGTGCAGGGTGTCACTCATAAAAGCTTCCTTCAAATGGAACCGCAGATGAACGCAGATACACGCGGATAACCCCTGAACCCCTGAGGATAGAATATGGAAAATGGTGGATAGAAGATTGCATATGAGACGGGAGGGTTTCTATCCTCTATTCTCTATCGACTATCTTCAGGGGTTCAGGGGTGATCCGCGGGATGTATCTGCGCTCATCTGCGGTTCCATCAAGCGTTTCTTTGTGTTCTTCGTGTCCTTCGTGGTTCAAAGGGATTGATCCGGGGTTTCCGGGGGTTTCCGTGTAGCGAGCGCAGCGAAGCTCCGTGTTCCATTCGCCCTCTCGTCACCCTCGTTCTCACTCGTGCAGCACGACATTCTGTGAGAGGTCCGTCTGGATCTGCACCAGCTTGCGGTAGATGCCGTCTTCCTTCTCCATCAGCTCTTCGTGGGTGCCGACTTCCGCAATCTGGCCCTTGTCCATGACGATGAGCTTCGAGGCGTTTTTCAGAGTCGAGAGCCGGTGGGCAATGGCGAACACCGTCCGATCCTGCATGACGCGGTCCAGCGCCTCCTGGATCAACTGTTCCGTCTCGGTGTCCACGGCGGAGGTCGCTTCGTCGAGGATCATCAGGCGCGGGTTGTTCAAAATGGCGCGGGCGATGGAGATGCGCTGCTTCTCCCCGCCGGAGAGCCGCACCCCCCGTTCCCCGACCTCCGTATCGTAGCCGTCGGGGAAGCGGACGATGAACCGGTGGGCGTTGGCCGCCTTCGCCGCCGCGACGATCTCCTCGCGGGTGGCGTCGGGCCGCCCGTACGCGATGTTCTCCGCAATGGTGCCGCTGAAGAGAAACGCCTCCTGAAGCACGATGCCCGTCTGCTGCCGGAGGGATTTCAGCCGCACATCCCGCACGTCATGCCCGTCGATCGTGATGGAGCCGTCGGTCACGTCGTAGAAGCGCTGGAGGAGGTTCACCAGGGTGCTCTTGCCGGACCCGCTGTGCCCCACCAGGCCGATCAGCTCGCCCGGATGGGCCTCCAGGTTGATGTCTTTGAGGACGTACTCGCCGGGTTCCTGCGACTCGTAGCGGAAGTGGACGTTCTCGAACTTGATGTGCCCGTCAATGCGCGGGAGGTCTTTGGCATCGGCCCGGTCGCGGATCTCCGGCTCGATATCCAGCACCTCGAAGACGCGCTCGGCGGCGGTGGCGGTCTGCTGGATCGTGTTCTGGATTTCCGCCAGCTGGCCGATGGGTTGGTAGAAGGACCACATGTAGCTCATGAACAGGGTGAGCTCCCCGATTGTAAGCGCTCCCTGGATGACCATGGGGGCGCCCACCACCCAGATGATGATCGAGCCGACGGCGCTCACCAGCGCCACCGCCGGGAAGTAGATCATCCGGATGCGGATCGTCCGCATGTTCACGCGGAGGAAATCGTGCATCCGGCTGCGGAAGCGGCGGTTCTCCCGCTGCTCCTGCGCGAATCCTTTGACCACCCGAACGCCGTTGATGGAGGATGCCAGGACGGTGCTGATCCGCGCCTGCTGCTGCCAGTACTTGCGCCAGACCGGTCGAATGGTCCGGCGGAACCACCGGGACATCCACGCGAGCGGCAGGGCAGGGAGCAGCACGAGCACGGCGAGGAAGGTATTGCGGGTGAAGAGGATGACGCCGATGAGGACCAGCTTGATGACGATGAGCAGGAACTCCGGCATCGTGGTCGCCACGAACCCGTTGATGACCGAGGTGTCATTGGTGACGCGGGACATGATGCTCCCCAGGCTCCGCTTGTCGTAGAAGGCGAGGGAGAGTTTCTGGAGATGCTCGAACATCTCCGTCCGCACGTCGAACATGATCCGCTGGCTCAACCACCCGATGGTGAGGGTGCGGGCCCCGGTCATGAACGCCCGGACGACGTACACCGCCGCCAGAATCCCGACCAGCATCCAGAGGGTGGAGTAGCGTTCGGAAGTGGGAAGTCGTCCGGGGGTCAGCGCCCGGTCAATGAGCAGCGCAAAGAGGAGCGGCGGAGTCAACTCCAGCAGGGTGAGCCCGACGCTCAACAGGAACGAGGCGAGGGAGAGATGCCAGTACGGCTTGACGTACTGAACGATCCGGACGAGGAGCGCGCCCTTCTTGATACAGGCGGGACACCGATCCGCGCCGGGTGGGAGGGTCCGCCCGCACTCGGTACAGCGGGGCTTGGGCGTAGGGCGATGCCGCTTCTCCTCTTCCTCGTCCTCCTCAGGGCCGTCGGGCCGGAGCTGTTTAACGGCATCTTCGAGGACGGCGCGGGCTTCGGCGAACTTGTCTACCAGGGAGCGGGAGAACGGGATCTCCTGAGTGCCGCCATGATCCGTCCCGATCTCCAGCGTGCCCAAACCGTGGAATTCGTGGGTTTCGAGGGTGCTGATCTGATCGAGGGGGACTTCCTGAACCTCCCCGTCGCCCAAGCCGCCGGTGCCGTCGGGGTTGACGATAAGGAGGCGCTGGTCCGTGGCGATG
>JAHWJO010000293.1 GCA_019348365.1 Armatimonadota bacterium
TCAGCATCCCGTACTCCGAGCTGTGCGCGCTCTGGAACAGCCGCAGCGCGTAGGCGAGCGTCATCTTCTCCGGCGAGGAGATGTAGATGAGCGGCCCCATGAAGTTGTTCCAGCTCCCCATGAATGCGAAGATGGTGAGCGCGGCCAGGGCGGGTTTGGTCAGGGGGAGCATGATGTTCCAGTAGATGCGGAAGTAGGAGCAGCCGTCGATCTTGGCGGCGTCTTCCAGGTCGTTCGGGATGGTGAGGAAGAACTGCCGCAGGAGGAAGACGTTGAACGGCGCCGCGAAGAACGCCGTCACCCAGAGCGGGTGCAGCGTGTCCACCCATCCCAGGCCCCGGTAGATCAGGAAGACGGGGATGAGCGTGACCGCCGCCGGGAGCATCATGGTGCTCAACATCAGGATGAAGAGGAGATCGCGGCCCGGCCACCGCAGCCGCGCGAACGCGAAGGCGACGAGCGAGCTGGAGAGCAGCACCCCGACGATGTTCAACACCGTCACCAGCACCGTATTCCAGAGGTACATCGCGCCATAGAGGGTCTCCGGCGGGAGGAACGTCAGGGCTTCGGTGTAGTTCTCCCATCGCGGGTCGAAGGCTTTCACCTTCTCCAGATCGCCCTTCGTGACCTCCAGCGGACGAGACCCCGGCACGAGCGCCCCCTGCTCCGGCGAATAGGGCTGGACGGTCCAGCTCGTTTCGCTCTCCCGGAGTTGGACGACGTACTGCCCGGTCGGTTTCAGGCGCGCCAGTCCGACCGGCTGATTCCCTATCCGCACCTGGACCTGCTGGCGGGGTACCCAGGCGGGCGGAAACTTGAAGATCTCCTCGTCTTCCTTCAGCGACGTGGTGACGAGCCAGACGAACGGGACGATAAAGATCGCGCCGCCGGTCAGGAGCGCGAGGTGCAGCGCGGCCTGGCGACGGTCCTCCTTGCGCTCCCGGAATTCGGGGCCGGTGCGGGCTTTCGGGACCCAGAGGCGGTGGTAGATGACGAGCAACGCCGCGCCCATCCCCGCCACGAACAGCAATCGCCACGGCAGCGGAACCGGCACGAACGCCGCCGCGAGGACCATCAGCGACAGGCCTGCCAGAGTCGGCCCGCCTTTTCGCCGCCGCGCGACTCCCATCGCCTCGACGAGCAGCCCCCACGCCACGCCGTACAGCGCGATGGCACTCAATATCCAGATAAACGGCAGTAACTTATCCATTGATTCCTTTGCGTGTTATCCATTTCACGGTCGTGTTATCCGTCCCTTACATGTCGTTTTGCAGCTTGAGAGTTATCTTCTGCTGATTCCACTTGTAGTTGGTGGTCCACTTGTCCATGTAATCTGAGAAGATGAGGTACATTTCTGTTCCATCCCTGCTGATCCACTTCGGCGAGAGCTTCGGCTGGTAGAGCAAGGTGCGCGGCCCGCCCGCGTGCCAGGGATTCTCCTCGTGGAACTTCGTCCACGGTCCCCAGGGATTCTTAGACCACAGGAAGTACAGCGCATTCGGCTGATGAAGCGCCTCCATGCTGTAGGTGGTCATGATGTAGAGATCCAGCGGTTTGTTGTATACCACGCTCGGGTGGTACGAATAGACGTGTCCGGCCTTCCTGAACGTATGCGCAGGCTTTTTCTCGTTGAAGTTCGAGGTCCACCGTGCCGTGCCGTCGCTGTCGTGCTCTACGAAGTACTGCCATGCGCTCTTCTTAAGGATCTTATCCCTGGGCGCCCGCGCGAGGTGCAGATAGTGCGGCTGCTTCGAGGAAGGAGAGTAGATGTAGACGTACTTGTCCCGGGCGAGGCGGTTGTCCTGGCCGTGCTGCACGAAAGCATTGAAAGAGAAGGTCCAATCCTCATCCGCGTGCCAGAAGAAGTTGTCGTTCGGCTCCCTCGACTGCGGATTGACGTTCGCGCTTACCTCGTCGTGCCGGAACCAGGTCGTGCCGTTGTCACGCGAGTAGAAGACCCAAGCGCCCTGATACGGTACGGACCATACGGTGTGCAGGCCGACCGAGATGAAGAGGTAAATCGTGCCGTCAACCGAGATGATGCCGTGCCCGAACCATCCGGTCGAACCCAGATAGGGCGGGAAGTTATGGAGAAGTTCCGGCGTGAAGGCATTTACGCCGGTGTGGTGCGGGCCGCCCTTGATGCGCCAGGCGGTGAGGGATGCGCTCGGTCCGCCCCACCCCGTACCATCACCCAGGGCTGTGTACTGGTGCCCGTCGGCCCCCCAGGTGAGGTCCCAGTTGTCGCCTGTTCCGCCGCTTCTGACCAGAGTCTCTTCGTGCCGGATAACGCCGATCGGAATCTTGCCGGTGTACTTGCCGGTTGCCCTCGCAGGAGGTTTCTGCGGAGCAGACTCACGCGCGGAGAGGGAGGCCTGATTCGCTCCCATCCATCCGGCAGCGACGGCAATCAGCGGTACTATCATTCTCTGGCGCATGAAAAAACCTCTTCCGTATGATGTCTTCGCTCTTCACTGGACCCTAATCGGCGGGATGGCTTCCCCCTCTGAAGGTGAGCGAAATAAAGCATCTCAAGGTATCGTCCCGACCTCAGATCATTGTTTTTCGGTTAGCAGTTGCAGCGCCGCCCTCCGGGCGCGGTTGCGGGCCATGGGGTCATCGGCGTTGGCGAGCGTCGTGTAGTCGTCGCTGCCTTCTTTCCGGGTGACGACTTGCAGGATGCTCCCCTCCCCCTTCCCGATCACCTGAGCCAAGCGTTCCGGGCCTCTCCTCCGCAGGAGATCGGCGAACAGCCGGGCATCGTTCCAGCCGTCCCGGAAGCCGCAGTAGGTGGGGGAAAACGTAACGCTCCGATTCGCCTTGTCCGGCCACACGAGGCGCTCCGTTTTCTGCCAGAAGTAGAACGCCCACTGGCCGTACCCGTCGAACCGGTGATGGAGCGCCATCGCCGGGTAATTCCAGGCTCTGTCGTAGGAGACCTGGTACGGCCTCGGCGGGCCGCCGTAGAACCAGACCTGATCCGTCCGGTCGATGGCCGCCAGAGGCTTCCCTTCCGGGGATTCGGTGCGGACGGTCACACGCAGCTCGTACCGGTGCCCGGCGGGGTCCGACCCGTCGAAGGGACTGACGTAGAGATGCTCCCCCAGGCTCCCCGCCGTGAAGATCCGGCCCCGCCGCTTGTTCCCCCACGGGCTGTCGCCGCTGTAATCGAGAGGCTTGCCGTCTTCCCGCAGCTCCAGGGATTCCACCGCGCCCGGAGCGATCCCGGTGGCGCTTCCCGGCCCGAAAACCTTCATGGCCCAGGTCTCTTCCGCCCCTCCGTTGGTGTACTTCCCCCAGCGCCCCGTCAGGGGGATCGTCCGCGTCTCCACCCGGTACTTGTTGTTGAGCAACGAGAGGAACGAATCTTTCAGGGTGAACGCGAGCTGCCACTGGTCGCACCAGGGGTCCATCGCGCGGATCGTCTGGCCGCTGCGCGGGATCATACCGGTGACGGTCGTGAAGGGCCGCCACCCGGCGTCGCGGGCGATCTTCGCCGTCCGGATGTAACCGGGGATGCTTTCCGGGGAGATCTCGTCACTGATCTTGCAGAAGAGCCCGGTGAACCCCCGCTCCGCGAAGTGCCGCCGCATCTCGCGGTAGAACCAGGTGACGACGCGGTCGGCTTCCGGCGTGCCGGCCTTCACGCGCCCCTTCCCGACCAGCGCATCCAGCATCCACTGCCACCGCTCGCCGTTGGGGTTTTCGAGGTAGGTTTCCAGATGCGTGACGCCGTGGCGTTTGGCGACGGCCCACCAGGGGTCGTAATGGGAGAAGTCCAGGCGGGGGAGCGCGGATAGGGGGAGCCGGTCGGGAGTCGCCGTCGCGATCTCGGCCAGGTTTTCCCCGGAGCCGGCCATTTTGACGCGTGGGATGACCTCCAACCAGGGCATGGTCCAGTCCAGCACATTGCCGCCCATCCCGGCGTAAGCGCCCAGCAGCAGGTCGAGCTGGCGCAGGGTCGATTCGTTGACCTCCGACCCTACGGCCAGCGTGTTGAAGCTGTAGTACCCCCGGACGTGGAAGGGCCGCTGCATGGAAACGGTCACCGGCCAGACGCGAAGCCGGAGGGGGAGGGGCTGAACATCCCCGCCCGCCCGGAGGCGTAGCGGGATCGTATACTCTCCCGGCGCTTTCCCGGCGCTTCCGACCCGCAGCCAGAGCGTCGAGGGGGCTCCGGCCTTCAGCGCGAGCGGTTCGTTCCGGAGCGGCAGCAGCTCAAGCCGGTCCTCGCCTGCGGACTCTTTGAACGGGGTGACGTTCCGGCTCCACTCCGCCGAGACCTCCACCGTGATGCGCTCCGGTCCGTCCGGGGCATGATTCAGGGTCACGGGGAGATAACGTTCCTCCTCGCGGGGGAGATCGAGGGACAGGGATTCGGGCTGGACGTGGAGATTCGCCACCCTCTTTGCGATGTCCGGCGCTTCCGCCGCTTGTGCGGGCCGATCCCGCTCCGCGCCTCTGCATGGAGAGACCAGCACCCCCACTGCCATAAGGGGAAGAAAGAGTTTCGAATTAAGCATCACTGCGCATCTCCTGCCCTCTTTACTGGCCCGATCATCTATTGTGAGGCTGGTGCTGCCGGGACTGAAGTCCCGGAATCCTCTACACCATCCACACGTTTCTGATCCCACCTGATTTTCTGGGTCTCACCGGGCTGTTAAACCGATCCGGTCGCCCTTTCTCATCGGGTTTCCGGTATCGGTATCGCCTGGAACGCGCTCAGGTCTACGCGGACCGGGTTCCGCCAGACCCGGCAGACCGGCGAGTCCGCGCGCCGGTACCCGGTGGGACACCGATCCGGCTCCGTAGTGTACACGCGCGTTCCGTCCGATTCCCGGACGCACTCGTAGAGGGGAACGGTGGTGGGAGAAGCCTTCTCTGCATCGGACGGGAGGGCGTAGAAGAGCGGCTTTCCGTGTTCCTCGCCCGAAGCCCCCCTATCGCCGGGCGCACCCGCCGCAAGAATCCTCTGGCCGTTCGCCCCCATGCGCCGATAGACGGGGACGAGGCCCGGCCCCGGTCGGTCCGGCGCGAAGAAGCCCGCAGGGCTACTCCCTCCGGATTCGCCCTTCCCTTCCGCGCGGGGGAGCGTGACGGGCAGGGGCAGGGAGAGCCGGGGATCGGCGAGGTCGAGGCGGTACATGATCTGATTGTAATCGTACCGGGGCGTGGCAGCTTCCTCCGTGCCGGAAAACGTGTAGGTGTACGTCCCCTCGAAGTAGATCCGCCGCCCCCCGTCCTGATCGAAGTAGGGGTGCTGCTTCGGGTTGTAGAAGCTGTACTTGTTGTGGGTGACGACCTTCCGGGCGTAGGCCCACGGTCCGACGGGCGTGTCCGCCTCCGCGTACCAGACCTCGCCCAGGTACGAGGAGGAGCCATGCGCCTGCGTTGCGATCATGACCCAGCGCTGGCGGTAGTCGTTCCAGTAGACGGAGCCGCGATGCGCGAAAACGGGCGCGCCCGTGTCGGGGTCCTGCAATTGCAGGAGCGCCTCTTCCCGCTTCATCTTCCCGGCCTCGACGAGCTGGTCCTGCGCCTTCGGTCCGACGGGCGAGGTGTCCCGCTTCCAGCCGTAGCGCAGGCGGCCCGACTCGTCCCGGTCCAGACGCGCCTCCTGCGGGCGGTCCGGATCGAAACGGCTCCCTGGCTGAAGCAGAGTGAACGCTTCGTATTGGGAGAGATCGCGGAGCGCCTTCGGGTCCGCTTTCACCCGGACCAGAGGGTAAGGAGAAGCGAAATAGATATAACCCATGCCATCGTCTATCGCTTTGAAGGCGTGCCCGCGTGGCAGAATCGGTGAATCCATGCGGAATTCCGCCACCTTCTCGAATCGCCCTTCCGCGTCGTTGAAGCGCCCCAGCCCCCGCTCGAACTCCGACATGTCCTGCCGCACGTTGGAGTAGAGGGTGAACAGCCGCTCCTTTCCCCCCTCGTTCAGTGTCACCAGTCCGTCAAGCCAGGTCGGCCCCGTGTCGGAGAAAGGCGTCATTTTGCGGGTGAAGCCGTCCTCGTTTTTGAAGTAGGTCAGGCTCACGCCTTTGGCGGGGTCCGATCCCTCCTTGCCGGGGAGCGGCGAGGTCGCCGCCGTGGTGTGGAAGTTGCCGAGCGGGTAGCTCAGGCGGCTCGTGTCCCCCCAGATCCAGAAGAGCTGGCCCCTGTAGATCGCGTTGTCCACGGTGTCCTGCCCCACGACCTGTGCATTGAGGAGCGGCTGCCGGGTGGGCGCGTCTCGTCCCGCCAGCACGCTGTCGCGGTAGATGCCTTCACCCGTGACCCGGTACAGCCG
>JAHWJO010000294.1 GCA_019348365.1 Armatimonadota bacterium
ATCTGCGGTTTCAATTGTAGTTATCTGTGTTCATCCGTGTTCATCTGTGGTTCCAAAGGGGTCTTCCGTATTCCTCCGGGCGGAAGATTGCTCATCCAGGGCTTCGTATTTCAGCAGCAGCGCGTGGGTGGCGAGAGTCCCGGCGTAGGCGGCCCACATCGGCGCGACGGCCATCAGCGGGACCCACAGGGCTGCGGAAAGGGCTATCACGGCGAGGAGGACGAACGAAATCGTACCCGTGAAGACGGGGTTCGCCAGCACGAGCAGGACCGCCTGCCGGAACGCGCGCAGGGGACCGAACCCATGGACGAGGAGCGGCAGGCTGTAAGGCAGCGCCAGGAGCCAGAGCAGCAGCAGGTATCCGAAGAGGACCGCCGGAAGCCGGAGGATCGGCTGGGGGCGCGTCAGGAAGAAGACCAGGTCCCCCGCGAGGATGACCCCGACTCCTCCCTGAAGCAAGCCCAACAGGACGGCGCGGAATGCATGCTGCCGCCAGCCGCGCAGGAGGTCGCCGGGACCGGGATCCTCCCGGAGCGCCCTCCTCCACGCGAGAGCGACGGGACCCGCCATCAAGGGGTAGAACAGCGCGAGGAGCAGTCCCCATCGGACGATCTGGAGGAAGGGCAGGGGAGTCGGCGCGGGAGAGGGGAAGAGGATCAGGAGAAACGGCCCCGCGAGGAAAACGGCGAGGCTCCCGGCGAGGGTGAGGCGGAGGCGGTCATAACAGAGTTGAAAGGCGTGCTGCAACACTCGCAGGGCGGAGGGGCGCAGGGGATCGGCGTCACCCGCGTTCTCCCCCTCCCCGTCATCATCCCATGTCCCTCGCGTCCCTCGCATACGAGTCCTTCGCCGTCAATCGCGACCGGCTTCTTCCTTCGCGGGCTGCACCACCACCTTCACGGCGTCACGGCTGCGAGACTGCTCCAGCGCCTCGCCGAACCCCGCAACGGGGTACCGGTGGCTGATGATCTTCGAGGGATCGAACCGGCCCGCCGCCAGCGCCTCGATGGCCCGCGACTGGGTGAACGGGTTGATGAACGACCCGACGATGGTCAGTTCGTGGAGGAAGACCTCGTACGGATGGATCTTCGCCAGGTCTTCCGGGCCGGAGACGCCGAACAGGAGCACCGTGCCGCCGCGAAGCGTCGATTTCACCGCCTGCTCGACGGTCTGGGGCCGCCCCACGCACTCGATGGTAAGGTCCGCGCCGCCGCCCGTCGCCTCGCGCATGGCCTTGATCGCGTTCTCGTGCAGGGGATCGATGACGTGGTCCGCGCCGCACGCCAGGGCGAGCTGTCGCCGGTTCTCCATCGGCTCGCTGAGGACGACCTGCCGCGCGCCGCCGGTCTTGACAAGCTGGAGCATCTGCTGGCCGATGGAGCCGCCGCCGAGGATGAGAACGCTCATCCCCGGCTCGAACCGGGCGCGGTCGAGGCCGTGGAGGCAGCAGGCGAGCGGCTCGGCGAACGCCCCGGCTTCGAGGGAGACGTTCTCCGGCAGCTTCAGCACCTGCTTCGCGGGCGCGCGGCAGTACCCCGCGAACCCGCCGTCCCGGTTCACGCCCACGGCGGTCAGGTTCTCGCAGAGGTTGATCTTGCCCGCCCGGCAGAAGCGGCAGACCCCGCAGTGGATGTTCGGGTCCACCGTGACGGGATCGCCGGGGCGGACGTGCGTCACGTTCTCCCCCACCTCTTCCACGCTGCCGGAGACCTCATGGCCCGGCACGACGGGGAACTTGACGAGGAATTCGCCCTGAAAAATGTGGCTGTCGGTCCCGCACACGCCGCAGGTGTGGACGCGGAGGAGCACGTCGTCCGGTCCGACGGACGGCGCGGCGCGGTCGTCGATCTGAAGCGCGCGGGGGGCGGTGAGCACGGCGGCTTTCATGGCCTCCTCCTCTACCGGAGATTAGGAATACGAACGGCTGAACCCCTTTATGAGGAATGCAGGAAGAAAGGAATTCAGGAAGAGCTTGAAGATGGAAGATGGGGGATGGAAGATAGCAAACCCCTGTGGCTCATCTTCAGGGGTTTTCCTGTATTCCTGGATTCCTCATCAAAAAGGGGTTCCTTAGAAGGGATTTCCTCGTGATTCGGTTTCAGCGGGCGATAAACAGAAAAATCAGGTTGAAGTGGCACGCGCTGCCGCCGAGGACGAAAACGTGCCAGAGGTCATGGCCGGTGAGCTTGACCGGCAGGAAGCGACGCCGGTCCAGGGCGTAAAAGACCGTGCCGACGGTATAGATCAGTCCCCCGCCGATGAGCCACGCGAGCGCCGAAGGAGGCAGCGCCCGGCGCAGGGGCTCCAGGGCGATGACGGCAAGCCATCCCATGCCGATGCAGAGGCCGACGCGGAACCAGTGGGGACACCGCCGCCAGAAGAGGCTGACCGCGATTCCCACCGCCGCCAGTACATAGATGGTGCTCAGGATGCTCCATCCCAGAGCTCCCCGGAGGGTGATGAGGCACACGGGGGTGTAGGTCCCGGCGATGAGCAGGAAGATCGCGCTGTGATCCAGCCGCTGGAGCCACTCCAAGGCCCGGGGACCAACGTTAAGGGAATGGTAGAGCGCGCTGGCGGTGTAGAGGGCGATCAGAGTCGCGCCGTAGATGGCGAAGCTGACGGTGTGCCAGGGCCGGCCCCTCGCGGCGATGAGCAGCGCCACCAGAGCGGCGACGGACAGGCCCATGCCGATCCAGTGCGAAATGCCGCAGAACGGCTCTTTGATCCAACAGCGAGGGGTTTTCACGTGCATCTCCATCCTTGAAGCGTCTTTCCGGAATCCTTCTGTAGTATGACCGGGCGGGGAGAGCGTATCCAACCGCAGAGGGATTCACCGCCCGGTATAAGCCGCCGCGCCCCGGCCCGCCACGGTGCCGGTGCTCCACGCCCACTGGAAGTTATACCCGCCCAGCCACCCGTCTATATCCAGAATCTCCCCCGCGAGGAACAGCCCCGGCGCGAGTTTGGAAGCCATGGTGTTCGCGTCCACTTCGTTCAGGACGATGCCCCCCGCCGTCACCTCCGCCTTCTCGTAGCCGAGGTAGCCCGCCACCGGGAGGTCGAACTGCGTGAGGGAGTGCAGGAGGCGGTTCCGCTCGCCTTTCGGGGTCTGCCCGAGCGGCAGGTCGCCCGGCACCTCGTTCAGCTCGCAGAGGGCTTCCGCGAGGCGCGCGGGCAGCAATTCGTCCAGCACGTTGGAGACGGCCCGCTTCGGGGATTGCGCGGCGCGCTGCGCCCACCAGTCCGTCACCCGTTCGGGACTCCAGCCGGGGAGGAACCCGATCCCCACCCGCAGCGCCTCCGACTCCCACCCCTCGCGGATGTAATGGCGGCTGAGGTTGAGCGGGGCCGGGCCGCTGTACCCGAAGTGAGTGAAGAGGAACGAGCCCGCGTACTCCGCGCGCCGCTTGCCGTTCACGTAGAGGCGCAGCTGCACGGGGAGCGTGATCCCCCGGAGGTCGGCGGGCCAGCCGCCCGGACCCCGCAGGGGCGTGAGGGCGGGGCAGGTCCGCACCATCGTATGCCCCCGCGCCGTCGCGAAGGCGTAGCCGCTCCCGTCGCTGCCGGTGCGGGGCAGGGAAAGCCCGCCGGTACACAGAACCACCGCCTTGCCGCGCCAGGTGCGGTCCCCGGTGGCGACAGCCCACCCCTCGCCCTCCGGCGCGACGCTCCGGGCCTTCTGGCCCTGGCGGAGCTGCACCCCGGCGGCGGCATTCGCGTCGAGCAGGGCATCGAGGACGGAGCGCGCCGAATCGGAGACGGGGAAATACTTGCCCGTCTCCTCCAGCTTGAGGGGCACGCCCATCGCCTCGAAGAAGCGCCGGGTCTCCGCGTCCGTGAACTGCTGGAGCACCCGCCGCACCACCCCGACCGGCCCGGAGGTGTGGAAATGTCGCTCGGTCACGTCCCTGTTCGTGACGTTGCAGCGCCCGCCGCCGGAGACGAGGATCTTCGAGCCCAGCCGCTCCTGCGAGTCGAGGAGCAGCGTCCGCGCCCCGTTCTCCGCCGCCCGGAGGGCGGTCATCAGCCCGGCGGCTCCCGCGCCCACCACTATGACATCGGCATCGCGTTTCACAGGGGTATTATACCCATTGGAGAGTTGGGAAATTGGGGAGTCGGGGAGTGGAGCATTTTCATGGCGAATCGAACAGGGGCGGACTCGATGGCGAGTCCGCCCCTGTTGTGTCTCTTACGGGTGCTTACCTGCGGCGGGGGTTATTTGCCGGAGCCGCTGTTCACCTTGACCTGAACCTGCTTCGGCCTAGCCTGCTCGGCTTTGGGCAGGTGGAGCTCCAGGACGCCGTCCTTGTACTCCGCCTCGGCCTTGTTCGGGTCGATCTCCCTCGGCAGGGTGTAGCTCACGGAGAAGCTCTGCCGCTGCCGATTCTGGATGTGATAGGTGCGCGGATGCTGCGGCTGAGACGGCTGCACCGCCGTCGATTGGGGCTGACCCTGCTCATTACCCTGAGCTTCGGGCTGGTCGCCCTTGCTCCCCCCGCCCCTGGCCTTCGGGCTTTCGCTACCCTGTTCGCCCTGAGTCAACTGGCCCTCCGGGTTCTGGCCCTGCGGGCTCTCGGACCCTTCGGCGTGCTGGGCGTTGATCGTCAGGGTGTCGGCGGTCAGCCGGATGTCGATCTCGTCCTGCTTGAAGCCGGGGAGATCCGCGCGGAGGCAGAATTCGTCCTCGGTCTCATACAGGTCCACATTGGGCTGCCAGTTCCACCCGCTGGCCGGCACGGCGCTTTCCATCAGGCGGTTCATCGGCGTGTAGCCGAAGAAGCGGCTGAACATGTCGTCCATCGTGCGGCGCATGTCCTGGATCTCGGACCAGGGATCGTAGCGTACGAGATCCCCCGAACGCCGCGCCAATCCGGTTTCTCGGTTTGCCATCGTCGTTCACCTCCATGCGTAGTCAGGATGGGAATGGATTGGAGCTGTTTCATACTCGTTCGTACTCGACGGAGGGAGGTTCCGGAGAGGTCCATGCCTCCGCCACTTCATGTTACCCCATCCCATCGAATCTTAACCCTTTTCCCACAATAAAGTTGAGCGTTTATCTGTCAACTCATCTACTGTGCAGACAGACAATCCTTCAGGCAGGTTCCGTAAATTCCCGTCGCCATGCGGGCGGGATCGGCATGAAAAAACCCCTCCTTATTCAGCAATAGAGGGGTTTCAACAAATCTGAGAGCGAGACGCTTCGTTTCTGCCGGCGGCCTTCGCTACTACCAGTTATACAGGTGAAGCAGGGGCGACTGGAGTTGGTTCGCGCGGGAGCGAATCTCTTCCCATTTCGCGTGCGGCACGCTGAGGAACGCTTCGACGATCTTCGGATCGAAATGCGAGCCGGACTCCCCGCGAATGTGATCCACGGCCTCCGGGATCGACAGGGGGGTCCGGTACGGGCGCTCGCAGGTGAGCGCGTCGAACACGTCGGCGACGGCGACGACGCGGGCGGGGAAGGGGATCCCCGCCCCGGCGAGCTCGTCGGGATAGCCGCTGCCGTCCCACCATTCGTGATGGGCGCGGACGGCCCGGCTGATCCGTTCCCACCCTTTCATGCTGGAGATGATGGCGGATCCGATCACGCTGTGGGATTCGACGTGATGGCGCTCTTCCAGGGTCAGCTCTCCCGGCTTGTTCAAAACGCTGGCGCGGATGTAGGCTTTGCCGATGTCGTGGAGGAGGGCCGCGAAGAAGATGTCGTTGAGGGTCCGCGCGTCTTCAACCCCGTAGGCGCGGGCGATCTTGATGGAGTACATCGCCATCCGGTCGATGTGGCGGCCCATGAACTCTTCGTAAGCTTCGGTTTTGTTGGGCACGGGGACCGGCCCGTTGATGAGGGTCGCGACCTCGGAATCCAGAAACATGCCCAGAATGCTGGTGGCGCTCTTATGCACGATGCTTCCTCCTCCAGGAGGCCGGATAGAGGGATGAGAGAGTAGATTCCATCCGTAAAGGTCAGAGATCAACGGGATCTCCATCCGGGCCTTACCGTGCCGACCCCTCCGTGCCCATGCTGCTTGCCGTGGAGGGAATCGTCACTTCCACCTACAAAATATCGCGTGATGAACGCGAATTCTACAGTGCGGGAAGCATCGGTACTTATTGTGCGATGGACGGTTCGGGGAAGCGCATCAAATGCACACGAATCAGGGGGCGCAAATTGCACGCGGGAGAGTTGCGCGGCATTTGCCGAGTCTTCGATGGTGTCCGGTCAATCCACCTGAGTCTTTGTTTCGGGAAAGCTATCCGGCAGGCTCTAAATACCCGGAGGAC
>JAHWJO010000295.1 GCA_019348365.1 Armatimonadota bacterium
GCCTGGACCAATCGTCGGGTTCTATGGTGTGCTGGATGAGCGGATCGATTTCGAGTGGGGCAACAGTGCCCCCACGGCTATCGACGGGAGCGAGCCGCCCCAGGTCAACGGAAACCCCTTCCCTGCCGACGGCTTCGCGGCGCGCTGGACCGGCGTGCTGACCATCCCCGGCACCGGCACGGTAGATCGCGTCTTCGTCGGCCGTTCCGATGACGGCATCCGCGTTTACCTGAAAGAAGGTACCGGCCCGATCCTTTCGACGGACGCGCCGATCGTGAATGCCTGGGTGGACCGTGGCCCGGCAAACACTTCCTCCGGCACGATCACCCTGAAGAAAGGCACTCCCTACACCATCGTCGTGGAGTACTATGAGAACGGCGGCGGCGCGGTGGCCCATCTCCGATGGCGCGAACCGGCCCAGACGAGCGCGGATGCCGTCAACGTCGGCTCCGGAGCTCTCAGCGAGACGATCACCCCCGGACCGGCTCCGCAGATCACGGCGGACAATGTCGCGCCCGGCGCGCCCACCAATCTCACCGCTTCGGAAATCACGTCCAACACGGCGAAGCTCACGTTTGTCGCTCCCGGCGATGACGGGCAGCAGCCGGGCCGGGCCGGCTGCTACGAAATCCGCCGCAGCGCCGGGCCGATCACCGAGGCTAACTTCGAACAAGCCACCGCAGTCGGAACCGGGACTCTGATCCCCGATCCGCAAGGGACGACGCAGACCCTCACCATCACGAACCTGCCTTCCCTGGAGAACATCAACGTTGCAGTCCGGGCGTTGGATGAGGCCGGCAACAAAGGGCCGATCTCCAACGTGGTGACCATCCAGACGCCTTCCCAGCTTGCGACGTACCCGGCCAACGGCGTCACGTCCGAGATCTTCCTGGGCCGGGGCGGCACCTGTATCGAAGGGAACGACCTCAAAGGTTGGTCCAAGTTCCAGGCGGGCGCCTACGACATCGTCCGGTTCGATCCCCATTTCGAGCTCTATGGGCTTGAGAACATCAATACCCTTCCCCCCGGCGATGTGCGGAATGACTACGGCGCACGGATGCGAGCGATCTTCACCGCGCCGCAGACCGGGGCTTACACCTTCTACATCGCGGCGGACGACGACACCGAGCTCGCCATCTCCAACCCGGTTACCGGCACCGCCACTCCGGATCCCTCCACGCTCAAAGCGATTGCGGGGAACCCTGCCTGTAGCTGGGACCCGATCCGCGCATGGGGCCGCCACTCTCAGGACGGCCCGATCGCAGATGACCCGGCGACTCCCGAGAACGAAGCGACGAATGCCTCCGTCTCCGCGCCGGTCCAGTTGACGGCGGGGCAGAAGATCCTGATCCAGGCGCTGGTGAAGGAAGGCGGCGGAGGGGATAACCTCGCCGTGGGCGCGGTCTTCCCGGACGGGACCGACGGCACCAACAACGTTCCGACCGATCCGTTGATCGGTGTGGAGAATACAGATCAGAACCCGACCGCTGCTCAGAAGCAGCTTCCGGAATTCATGCGTCCGATCAACACGAAGTACCTCACCCCGTGGCGTCTGCCTGAAGCGGGCCGTCTCCGCGGGATCGTGACGGACGCGAATAACAACCCGGTCAGAAACGCGCGGGTCCAGATCCAGATGGGCGATGTGACCACCACCGTCAATACGGATGCGAGCGGCGCTTATAGCACCCTCGTCAGCCCGGGTGCTGTGAACATCACCGCGGACATGTTCCCGTATACGCAAGCCAGCGCGACGGCTACGGCGACCGTTACTGCAAACCAGATCAGCACGGCGGACATCAAGATCAACTTCACGCCGGTGCCGTTCAAGCCGGCGAACCCGGACCCGCAGCGGAGCGACGACTTCAGCGGCGCCCTCAAGAGCGTCTGGAAGTCCGAAGACATTGCGGCGCTGGATGGAGTCACCGAGGTCCAGAACGGCGTGCTGAATATCACCGGGATCGGCGCCGACATCTGGGACGGTGGAGATCAGTTCCGCTACGTGTACCAGAACATCACCGACGACACGTTCGAGGCGGTGGTGCAGGTGCTGAACATGCCGACCACGGATGGATGGGCAAAGGTCGGAGTCATGGCCCGCGAAACGACCGATACGGTGGAGCACCACGCCTTCGCGGCGGCGACCACGAGCAACGGGCCTTCGGGCCAGGGTCGGATCGCGGTGGTGGACACCGACGGAACCGACACGAACGTGAACACGAACCTCGGCGGCGCCTTCCCGCAGGGGACCGGCTACTGGATGAAGCTCGTTCGGGAAGGAAGGAAGTTCAATGTCTTCTGGTCTCCGGACGGGATTCAGAACAACTTCATCCGGACCATCGACTTCACGACTTCGCCGGAGACGGACGCCTTCGCGGCAGCGAGCATCCTGCTCGGCATCGCGGCGACGACCCACGATACGAATCCTGGTGCTACGGAGGACCCGGTAGCGAAGGTGGATAACTTCATCTTCTCCGGCACCGTGGCTGTTCCGACCCCTGGCCCCGGCGGTGGCGTTGGCTGCAAGGGTGACGTGAACGGGGATAAAACGGTCAACGTCGGTGATGCCGTCGCCATCCTTCGCCACGCGGTGGCGGCGGAAGGCAGCCCCGACCGGCTCACCGGGCAGAATCTGGCGAACGCGGATGCCAACGGCGACAACGCGGTGAACGTTGGGGATGCGGTTTCGGTCCTCCAGGCCGTGGTCAACCTGGCTCCGGGCAACACGCAGATCCCCAGCCTGACCTGCCCGTAATCCACTGAACCAGCGGAGAGCCCTTCCTCCTCGGTGAAGGGCAAAAGAACGGCCTCCGGTGAACATCCCGGAGGCCGTTCTTTTTACTACGGACAGTGTCACGGTGTGGACGTGAAAGAAAGAATCTGACCACTCCGCAATAAGAAGAAATGACAGAGCATTGCCCCTCATGGTTATGAACAGGTTTTGATCAGGAACGGCTGTATATCATGAATCGCTGGGTGTTATGGGTCGTTGTTTTGTGTAGTATCGCTTTTCCAGGGCGGATTCACGCGGCGCTTCTGGGGGATACCAACAATGACCAGCGAGTGGATCTTAGAGATGCTGTAGGGATCTTGCAAGGCGTTACCGGCCTTCGCACTCCCACCGGGCGGGAACGGCTGCTGGGGGACGTCTCGCCACAGAACACTGAAGCTCGTGTCATTCGTGGCCGCTGGACGTTGGGAGATGGGGAGCTGACTCTGGAGGACGTGACGTTTCTGCTCCGCATGTCCCTGGGCCTCGCTCCGATACGCGATCTCGGTCCGGTCGTGTACGACGTGGCGGGCTCGGGTTCGATCACGGTCCAGGAGCCGAGCAATATTCTCAAAAAGAATCCGAAGCTCCTCGATGACGGAAACGCTTTTGAAATCGCCCTGTTCGATCCGTATGACATCGCTATTGCTCCCCAGGGAGACGTCTTTTTCACGGAGTATTACACCGGAAGAGTGCGAGTGCTGAAGCCGGATGGGACCGTCCGTACGCTGGCGGGGGGGATCACTCCGGGATATCTGGACGGCCCCGGAAATCGCGCCCGATTCAATCGCCCGATGGGGCTGGCCCTTCTCCCAAACGGCAATATCGTCGTGGCGGACACCTATAATCATGTCATCCGGATCGTCACTCCCAGTGGACATGTCTCTACGCTCGCAGGAAGCGGGCGCCCTGGGTCCGGCGACGGAATCGGGGCGCGGACCTCTTTTTACCAACCGAATGGGGTCGCCACCGATCCGTCAGGAAATGTCTATGTTGCGGATACGGCCAATCACCTGATCCGGAAAATTACGCCGCAAGGAGGAGTGACGACGATAGCCGGAGATGGCACACCCGGACACCGGGACGGCTTTGGAGAAGAAGCGCGCCTCAACTATCCCAGCGGCGTTCTCTTTGATCCTCGGGACGGGGGGCTGTTCATTGCGGACATGGCAAACCAGATGATCCGAAAGCAATCAAAAAGTTCGTATGTGGTCTCTCTCGCCGGTAACGGAAAAGCCGGAACCACGGATGACTATGGGTACAACGCACAGTTTACTGCCCCCTATGGCGTGGACCTCGATTCCCAGGGCCGGCTGTGGATCGCGGATTGGAAAAACGGTCTGGTGCGAGTGATGCATCCGGACAGCAAAGTGGAGACGGTCGCCGGGGTTGCGCCGGATGGGGCGTACCGGGAAGGACCGGCCCTGATCGCCCGTTTCACCGGGCTCATGAATGTACGAATCGCTCCGGATTGGCTCATCTACCTCGCCGATACGGACAATCAGCGGATTCGCGTTCTCGCCCCGTGAGTAGGCCCGATGCCGGTCGGAGGGAAGCCCGGAGACTCCCCCGCCCTCAGCACGACTACCGGGCGGTTGAAGCCGATATGAGACGACCGGACCTGTAGAAACGGTAAGAGTTCCCGATATAGAGAACGATTGTACCCCGTTGCAAGCGTCGATTCTGGTATTTTCTATTACTTTAAGTAATCATTGAAATACCATATTCATGGTAAAAGGAACGATAAAGAGAGACTCCGGCACCCGGGATTCACAGGACGTGATCCGCAGAGAATCTCCGATGAAGAGAAGATCGTTCAAGGAGGGGACGATGGCTGTTTCTCTATACAGGCGCTGAAGACGTGTGGTGCAGTGGTGGACATGAAACAGGTGTATCAGCAGCAATACAAGACGAACATATGAGATGTCCTGATGTTCGTCCTCCTCATTTACTGTTCTGGATCAGAACAATCGCATGGAACACCGGGAGGACAGTACTGGGGGGAAGCAAAGAACCATAAAAGAGGCAGTTCGGCTTCTTTCGGATCCCCCCCGCGCAGGGCCAACCGATAGGCGGAGAAGATACGGCACAAACGCTATTTGTGCCGCTCTCCCCCCCCGGCCCGTGTCCTCCTCTACTTCAGGAGGTTAATGTGAGAAACCGCTCGGATAGCGCGGCAAAATCGACGCGCAGCAGCAGCACCTCGGACTTGAAGCAAGGGATGGGCATCTGGGTCTGGTCCCGGCGTCCCGCCCGTATCATGAAGAGTCACGGCGACGGCTCTTACGAAGTCGAGTATCTGGGGGACACGGAAGAATCCACCCGTGTCGACCGCAACGATCTCGATCCGATGGACCCGCAGGACCGGTTGGAGTACCTGGAGCGCCCGCGCTTGGAGCCGGACCGGGGAGGGAGCCGCACCCCCCTGCGGAAGTTCATGGACGAGTGGCCCATCAGCCGGGCGCAGATGATCAAGGTCCTGGAGTTCAGCCCGCCGAAGGTGGACCGGTTGATTGCGGAGCCGCAGCTCTCCCTGGATGTGGCGGTATTGATGGGTATCCTGTTCGAGGTGGAGGTGGACCCGGAGGTGCTGCCGGAGAACGAGCGCCCGTACCTGGAGGATGCCATGCAGGCGGCGAAGGAGGGCGCGCAGCAAACGTCCGCTCCGCGCAAGAGAGGCCGGCCCCGGAAGAATACCGAGGACGGAGCCGGAGAATAATATCCGTGTAACGGCGGAGGAGCGAGGGGTGCTTCTCCCCCGATCTCTCCCTCTATATCACGACGCAGGGAGGGGAGCCGAATCCGTTCAAGGAGGGATCCTCCTGCTTTGATGTCACCCCCATGGGACCCCTACGCCATAGAAGCTAACGGAAGGGGAGGGGAGAATCTGCCCTCCATTCCCCCGCTTCCGTAATCGAAGTGCCCCGTGGTTGATGAGGAGACCCGAAGGCGGGAACGTTGACCGCAGGCCCTGAGCGGGGGGCAGCCTTCTCATTTCCCCTGAGCGGGACATGGGCCACCATTTTTATTGGATAGGATTGCCCTCTCCCGGGGGTTCTCCCGCGACTGTCAGGGCCAGCCGCAGTACCCGTTTCGCCAGTTTCTCCAGATGACGGATGAGGGCGCGTTTGACCTCCGGATCCTGCACCGCAAGCACTGCCCCTTCCAGCCGGCTGATCTCCTCGTCCAGTCGCTTCAAGGTCTCCTCCAGGGGATCGCCTTGGGTTGCAGTGGGCCGCACTGCCTCCGCTGGATTGGCAGATCCCCCTTTCTTTCTCCCGCCAAATTCCCCCGACTTCGCCTGCCGCGCCAGGCTCTCCACATCCGCCTCGGCCCCGGCGCTCGTCCGCACGACCCCCACGAGGGTGGCGGTCTCCTCGCCGGTCAGCCTGTACGCCACCACAGCGTCGGCGACCTTCCCCTGAAGCTCCGGTTCTTCGATCCGCCGGAGGGCGCGCCCATGCTTCTCCGAGAGTGCCCCGGAAGCGATGGTCTGCTGTACCGGCTCGGG
>JAHWJO010000296.1 GCA_019348365.1 Armatimonadota bacterium
CGCATCAAGCTCAAACATCTCTACCCGTCAATGAAAGATTGACTGACTACTAGTGGGGAAATCCCCTTCTCTCACCGGGAATTCCGGAAGGCGTGCGGCCAAGAAGAGAGGGCCGAGGAGTATCAACGGGGGTGTGGAGATGTGCGGGGATCTCCGGATTCTTGAAACCGTTTCGCCGCCTGTACCCTCATGCATAGGGGCTGAAATCCTTCTTCATCGAGGCCCGCTGAAGTCGACTCTTGCCGAACCGCTCGCCCGCCCGCCGGGGACCGCACCGAAGTACGGGTTCGGCCTGGGAGAATCGATCTTCTGAATAGCTCTTATTATATCGTTCACAGATGAGGCGTATCGGATGAAAAGTTCTGATTCTATTTCTATTCCTCTTTGTAGCTCCGTTGATGAGTGCGTCTTCATTCGCCAAGACTCCGGCGGCGAAACCCGCCAAAACTCCCGCCGCACACCCCCTGCAGAAGCAGTTAGAGGGATACTGGATCAGCAAGGGCGCGATCCCGCTGCGCTGGGAATTCCAGCCCGGCAAGGCGAACACCGGAAACATGTTCGCCTGGGACAAGGACATCAGCTACAAGCGAAATCCATACCTCCTGAAGGGAAAAAACCTGCTGGTGTTCCCCGGCATGAAGATCTCCATGAAGGTGACGTTCGAGCGGGGAGTGATGGTTCTCACCACAGGCAAACAGGTGCGCCGGTTCCAAAGAGAATCCTAGAGAAGAACCGCTAATTGCTTTCCTGCTCGTATGAGCGGTAATCCGTTTGCCGGATCGGGTTGTTTGGTGTAAAAGGCCAGCCCATGAGTCCTCCACAGGAGAACCAGGAAGGGTTCAACTCCCTCGAAAGGGAATGGAGAGCACAGGACCCTCGGAGATAGGGGAAAATCATCCATGAATCGATTTTACTGTGGAGGACTCATGATCGGGCTGCTCATGTTCGCTTCTGTGACTCCGCCTCCTGCGGCGGAGGGGGCGGAGTCCGCCTGGGAAGACATCCTGCCCAAAAACGCGAAGTTGGAAAAAATCGCGGAAGGGTTTCAGTTCATAGAAGGGCCGGTGTGGACGAAACGAGGGACGCTGATCTTCAGCGATATCCCCGCCAATACCCTCTTCGAGTGGAAAGGTTCCGGGCAACCGGAGGTCTTCCGGAAACCGTCTCACAATGCGAACGGCAATACGCTCGACCGGCAGGGGCGGCTCATCACCTGCGAG
This sequence comes from Armatimonadota bacterium, assembly GCA_019348365.1. Lineage (GTDB taxonomy): Bacteria > Armatimonadota > DTGP01 > DTGP01 > JAHWJO01 > JAHWJO01. The sequence continues at coordinate 1,221 of JAHWJO010000296.1, forward strand.
CACGGCAGCCGCCGCGTCACCCGCACCGAGGCGGACGGGTCGGTCACGACGCTTGCGGAGCGGTACGAGGGGAAGCGGCTCAACAGCCCGAACGATGTTGTCGTGAAATCGAACGGGGACCTCTACTTCACCGATCCCCCGTACGGCATCCGCAAGGAACAGGAGGAGCTGGGCTTCTACGGAGTCTACCGCCTCCGGCCGAGCGGGGAGCTGACCCTCCTGGTCCGGGATTTCGTCCGGCCCAACGGCCTCGCGTTCTCCCCCGACGAGAAACGGCTCTACATCGACGATTCGCAGGAGAACCATATCCGCGTGTTCGATGTGAAGGAGGACGGCGCCCTCGCGAACGGGCGCGTCTTCGCCCAGGTCCGGGGCGAGAAGCCCGGCGTGCCGGACGGCCTGCGCGTGGACAAAAAAGGGAATGTCTACTGCACGGGGTCCGGGGGAATCTGGGTGTTCGCGCCTTCCGGTCAGCGGCTGGGCATCATCGAGGTGCCGGAGGTCGCGGCGAACTGCGCCTGGGGCGACCGGGACAAGAAAACGCTCTACATCACCGCCAGCAAAGGGCTTTACAAGATCCGCACGAAGATCGGCGGGAAGTAACCTCGGCTTCGGTCCTCGTCTCCGGCATGAGGGAGGGGGGACCTCTCCCCCAGCCCCTCCCCATGTCGGGGAGGGGAGCCGAATCCGTTCATGGATTGACTTCTTCCCTCTACCCTCCATGGTCATGGGAAATTTGCTTCTTATGGAGAGAACATCTTCGGGAGTCCCCCTGTTTTGAATCGATTCAACGCTCTTCCCCTCAAGCTCCTCATTTTGATGACCGCATTGATTTCCGGCTTCCTGGGGACCGCTGCTCCGGGCCATGCCGCCGACGGCAAGGGGTCCGCTTCTCCCGGCGTATTCGTCCATTATATGTCCTGGTACGAGGCCAAGCCGACCCGCCCGCATTGGGGATGGCACTGGACGATGAACCATTTCAATCCCGACGAGAGGGATCAGAAGCAGCGCCGCTCCATCGCCTCCCACTACTATCCGCTCATCGGGCCGTACGACTCATCCGATCCTCACGTTTTGGAGTATCACGCCCTGTTGATGAAGCTCGCCGGGATCGACGGCGTCATCATCGATTGGTACGGCACGACCGAATTCCGCGATTATGCGATCATCCACCAGAATACCCGCCGCCTCATCGAGACGTTGAACCGCTTCGGACTGAAATACGCCATCTGTTACGAGGATCAGGCGGTGAAACACATGGTCGAAGCCGGCTTCATCCTCCCCACCGAGGCCATGGAACGGGGCAAACAGCACCTGCAATGGCTGAAAGATCACCGGTTCAAGGAACCGCTCTATGCGAAATCGGAGGGGAAACCGCTCCTGCTGGTGTTCGGGCCCCAGTACTTTCAATCGGATCAGTGGAAGGAGCTGTTTGCTTCCGTCCAGGTGACTCCCGCCTTCTTCAGCCTGGACCACCTCCGCGACCCCGCCGTCGGAATCTTCGGCTGGCCGCCCATGTGGATGTCGAAAGACAAGCGCCTGACCTTCGGCCAGGTGGAGGCGTACCTGAAAGTCTTCTACGCCCGACCGACAAAGAAGATCGGGATCGCGTTTCCCGGCTTCCACGACATCTACGAGGAGGCGGGGGACCGCCCTTCCTACGGGTACCTCGATGCGGAGAAGGGCAAGGTGCTGAGGGATACGCTCCGTCTCGCGCAGGATTCAAACAGCGCCCTGATTCAGATCGCTACGTGGAACGACTTCGGGGAAGGCACCACCATCGAGCCCGCGCACGAGTACGGGTATCGTTACCTGGAGATCATCCGGGAGAACCGGAAGAAAAAAGGACACAAAACGGCTGCCGGAACGGAATCGCATCTCCGCCTGCCGCTTCGCATTTATGAGTTGAGGAAAAAGGCCCCGGCCCGGCAACAAAAGGAACTGGATGCGGTCGTGAAATGGATGACGCAGGGGGCTTACGACAAGGCAAAGACCCGTCTGGACAGCCTGGAGCGTCAGCCCCGGAAGTAGTTGCGAGGGCCGGAGGGGATCGATCATGATGGATGCCGTCAATGTCTCCGGTTATTCAGAGGGCTCCAGTCCTCCGGAGGAGAGCCTGCGCTGATGAAGAGATGCCTCCTTGCGATCATGATCCTCTGGGCCCTCCCGCCGCTGAACGCCGCCCGGGCCGGGGAGAAGCTGATGACGAAAACTCCGGAAGCCCTGATATGGCCCGCCCTCACGAAAGAGCATCGCCCATGGACGCGCTGGTGGTGGATGGGCAGCGCGGTGAGCGAGGGAGAGTTGACGCGCCACATGGAGCTGTTTCAGGAGGCGGGGCTGGGCGGCGTGGAGATCAGCCCGATCTACGCCGTGCAAGGGAGGGGGGACCGGAACCTCCCCTTCCTGAGCCCTCGTTGGGTCCAGCTGCTCCGCCATACGGTCCGTGAAGCCCGACGCCGGGACATGGGCGTGGACATGATCACGGGCACCGGCTGGCCGTTCGGCGGGCCTTGGGTCGGGAAAGAGGATGCCGCGACGAAGTATCACCTGGCCCGCATCCCCCTCGACGTGCAGAGCCCCCGGTTCACGCTCCCTCAGGAGAAAGGGTTGCTGGTGGCGCTGACGGCGGTCTCCACTAACGGAGCGACCGTGGATCTCACCAAATTGGTGGAGCCGTCCGGGGAGATTCGCTGGAAGGCCCCCACCGGGGAGTCCGGGGAATGGACCCTCTACGCGCTGCGGAGTGCGCCGACGGGCCAGCAGGTTAAACGGGCGAGCCCCGGCGGGGAAGGTCCAGTCCTCGATCCGTTCTCCGAATCGGCTCTCCGGCGGTACCTCGCACCTTTCGACCGGGCCCTGTCGGGGGTGCCGCCGTCGGAGCGGGTCCGCGCCTACTTCAACGACTCGTTCGAGGCGTACGGGGCGAACGGAACCCCGGACCTCCCGGCGCAGTTCGAGCGCCGCCGGGGCTACGACCTCCGCCGCAACCTGCACGCGCTCGCCGGGCACGCGGAGCCGGACCTCAACCGCCGGGTGCGCTCGGACTTCCGCCAGACGGTTTCGGAGCTGCTGCTGGAAGGGTTCACTGAGACGTGGACCGACTGGGCGCACCGCCACGGGGCGATCACGCGGAACCAGGCCCACGGCTCGCCGGGAAACCTGCTGGATCTCTACGCCGCCGCCGACATTCCGGAGACCGAAGCGTTCGGCACGGCCTGGCTGGAGCTCGCCGGGCGGGACCCGCTGCCGGGAACGCCCCCCCGCCACGGGGGACGGGCGGAGCTCCTGGCGTGCAAGATGGCCTCTTCCGCCGCCCACGTCGCGGGCAAGCCGCTCTGCAGCACCGAGTCGATGACGTGGCTCGGCGAGCATTTCAAGGTGCCGCCGGACCACCTCAAGGCGGAGGCGGATCTTCTCTTCCTCGCCGGGGTGAACCATCTGTTCTATCACGGCACCCCCTTCTCCCCCGCCGATGCCGGCTGGCCCGGCTGGCTCTTCTACGCCTCCACGCACATCGGCCCGACCCAGACCTTCTGGCGGGACCTGCCCGCCCTGAACGCCTACATCGCCCGCTGCCAGTCGTTCCTTCAGGCGGGTCGCCCCGATAACGACCTGCTCGTGTACCTCCCGATCTACGACCTCTGGGCGAGCGACGAAGGTTCGAAGGACCTCCTCCAGTACATGACGGTCCACAACACGGAGAACTGGCTGGACCGGAACCTCTCCGGGTTCACGAAGGCGAGCCGACTGCTGTGGGATCGCGGTTACGGGTTCGATTTCGTCTCCGACCGCCTCCTGAAAAGCGCTGTTCAGCTTTCGGGGAGTCGGCTGAAAGCCCGTGGCGGCTCCTACCGCGCGCTGGTCGTCGCCGGATGCACGTTTATGCCCCCGGAAACGCTGGAACACATCCTGAGCCTGGCGAGGGGTGGGGCGACCGTCCTGGTGCTGGGGGAACTGCCCCGCGATATACCGGGATGGGGAGACCTGGAGGAGCGGCGGCGGCGTTTCCAGGAGGCTATGGCCGTACTGAAGCCCCCGCGCGAGACGGAGGGCGGGATCTCCGAGCGCGCCATGGGCCAGGGGAGGCTGATCGTCGGCGCGGATCTGGAAGCGATGCTCCGGCGGGCCGGTGTCCCGCGCGAGGAGCTGGTGGATCGCGGGATCGAGTTCGTCCGCCGTGACGAAGGGAACGGGAGCGTTTATTTCCTCGCCAACCTGGGCCGCAAACCCATTGAAGGCTGGATACCCCTGTCGGTCCCGGCGTCATCCGTCGGGGTCTTCGATCCGATGCAGGCCCGACGGGGCGTGGCCGAAATCCGCAAGGGCGAAGGAGGCCGGACGGAGGTCGCGTTACAGATGGACCCCGGACAAACGCTGGTCCTCCGCACCCGGCGCGAGCGGGTGTCCGGCCCGTCCTGGCCGTCCCTGAAAGTCGCCGGTGAACCGCGTCAGATCGAAGGGGAGTGGAGCGTCGAGTTCATCGAGGGGGGGCCGGCGTTGCCCACGCCCGCGCGAATCCGGCAGCTCGATAGCTGGACGGAGTGGGGGCATCTGCCTGAAGATCAGCGGGCGGCGCTCCGGGCGTTCTCCGGCACGGCCCGATACAGGATCGCTTTCGACATGCCCGATCCGAAGGCCGACGGGTGGATCCTCGACCTGGGGGAGATCCGCCACAGCGCGCGGGTGAGGCTGAACGGCAGGAACCTCGGCACGGTGTTCTCCATTCCTTACCGTCTCTCGCTGGATGAAGGGCTGCGGGAGGGGAGAAACGAGATGGAGATCGAGGTGACGAACCTGATGGCGAACCGGATCGCGGAGATGGACCGGCGGAACGTCCCCTGGAAAAACTTCTTTTTCGTCAACATTCACTACAAGGCGTTCGACGCGGGGGAGTGGGAGCCGCTGCCTTCCGGCCTGCTGGGGCCGGTGCGGCTCCTCCCCCTCCGCCGGTAAGCTGCATCCAGCAAAAACTGTGCATGGAGTGTGCCCGGTGTGCCCGGCGACTCAAGTCGCGGGCAACAAAAGCGCGAAGTCGGCCTTCGCCGA
>JAHWJO010000297.1 GCA_019348365.1 Armatimonadota bacterium
TTCGGGCCTCTAATCGCCGGGCGACAGGGTGATCCTCCGCCCTTCCCTGGCGCTTTGGTATGCCGCCAGGCACATCTCGACGCTGACCTTACCATCGCGCGCCGTCATGGTCGGCTCTCCCCCGTTCTTCAGCATCTCGATGAAGGGACGGGGCACCGCCGCGATTCGATGCCCGTGGCTGCCCGGCGCCTCCATCGGGAACTCCTCCCACTCCGCCGGATTCCCTTTGCGGTAGAGCTTGAGCGGATTCGCCCCTTTCGGCGCAAACGGCGTGGAAACGCCGTCGTCCCAGTTCTGGATGATAACCCCCTGATCCCCGTACACCTCGGTGGTGTTCTCCCCCGCCAGCGTGACGGATGCGTTGAACAGCACCCCGAACGCGCCTCCCTTGAACCGGTAGATCGCCACCCCCGTGTCGTCCGGCGCGACGTTCGTGAGCACGTTGTCGATCTCGGCGGTGACGCTCTCCGGCCTGCCCATGATCCAGTAGAGGAAATCGGCGGCGTGGACCGCGTCGTCGAAGAACATCCCGACGTTCGCCACCGGGTCGATGTGCCACGCATAAGGGCCGCTCGGCAGGTCGGGGTTGAAGAGGAAGTTGATGCAGTGGCGGCGGCGGATCGCCCCCACCCTCCCGATGTCACCGTTTTCGACCCACTGCTTGATCTGCTGGTTGAGCGGGTCGCAGCGCATCTGGAACGCCATCTGGAACTTCACCCCGGCGTTCTCCACCGCCGCGATGATCCGGTCGCAGTCCTCCAGGGTGGTCGCCATCGGCTTCTGGCAGAGGATCTGCTTCCCGGCGGCGGCGGCGGCCTCCACCGCGTCGGCGTGGCGGTTCGTCTCGTTGGTGACGATGACGGCGTGAATGTCGGGCCGGCTGAGAAGAGCATCGAGAGAAGTGTCGAATTCCATGCCGAACCGCTCCGCCGCCGCGCGCCCGCGCTCCTCGTTATCGTCCCAGGCGGCGACGAGCCGCGCGTCGTCCATCTTGCGGATCGTGTCGCAGTAGCCGTTAGCGTGGCCGTGCGCAAAGCTGATGATACCGATCCCGATCGTATCCATGCATTCACTCCCAGTAAAAGAAGAACTCACCGCAGAGACGCGGAGGCGCAGAGAACCCCAAAACCCCTATGGAACCACAAAGGACACGAAGAACACCAAGAAAAACAACTCCATTCTGAAACCGCAGATGAACGCAGATACACGCTGATGAAGATCAATTACAAGCCCATCTGCGTGTATCTGCGTTCATCTGCGGTTCCAATCAGGGTTTGGGTTCCTCTGCGCCTCCGCGCCTCTGTGGTGAGAGGGGGTCAAACGGTGCCCAGACCCAGCGCCTGGGACTCCGACAACTCCACGATGGACTCGCCTTCGAAGGAGCGGATCGCGGCCTCGATGATCTCCTGCGCCGCCAGGCCGTCCTCGCCGGAGCCTTCGATCTCCTCGCGGGGGACTCTGGCGTTCACCTGCTCCACCCACCGCCCGATCCGATTCTTGAACGTGTCGTCGAAGCCGCTCAACCCCCAGAGGGTGTTGTTGCGGATCGTCGTGACCTCCGGGGAGCGCCGGGGGTAGAGCGTCAGGCTCTCGTAGACGTTCTCCAGCACAAACCGGCCCTCCGTTCCCATCACCTCGCACCGCTGGATGGGGTGGGTCATGCTCGCGTCGTAACTGCCCATGAGGTGCCCGACCACGTCGTTGTCGAACAGCAGGTTGATGGAGAAGTTCGACCAGATCTGCCGGTGCATCGGCATCATGGCGAACGCCTGCACCTTATGGACCGGCCCGCAGAAGTATCGCATGATGTCGAACGAATGGGGGTGCAGCGCGCGGATGTGGAAGTACGGCGAGGACTCGTTCGGGTTGTCGATCCAGTGGTTCATGTTGACGAGGAGCAGCTCCCCCAGCTTCTTCTCCTCTATCCACGACTTCGCTTTCGCGGCGGGGGGCACGAAGCGGTGGTTCAGGTTCACCCCGAGGTACCGGCCCTTCTCCCACGCCGTGCGGACCATCTCCCGCGCCTCCTCGATGTTATTGGAGATCGGCTTCTCGACGAGGACGTGCGCTCCGGCGTTCAGGCACTGCATGGTCGGCTCGTAGTGCGCGGAGCCGTTCTCGACACCCCCCGTACAGACGCTGACCGCATCCAGCTCCTCGTTCCGCAGCATCTCCTCGATGCTGTAGTACGCCTTGCACCCGAACTGCGCCGCCGCCTCGTCCGCGCGCGGCTTCTGGAGGTCGCAGACGCAGACGAGTTGAGCGTCCGGGTGGTTCTGATAGACGCGCGCGTGGGTTTTCCCAATGTGGTTGGGGCCGATGACTCCGACTTTGAGCATTGACATTAAACCTCGTCCCGACAGTGCCCGGCGAATAAATTCGCGGCTACAACGGCACGAAGTCCCCCTTCGGGGACTTCAGCGCATCACCTTTATTTCCAGTCGAGCAGATCTTTCAAAACATCGTCATCAATTGACACATCCTCATCCCCGTCTTGTTGCTCTGCAACTCTCAAAGCCGATTGAGCAACCCTATCGACACTGGATTTTAGATCTGGGTAATCTATCCAGAACGAATTGGGGAGGTTCAGAACGGCTTTCAACAAATCGCCCTCATAATAGTCAGCTTCCAACCAAGGGTCGTTCTGCAACAACTCAATCGCCAGTGGGACAAGAATATCTGGATAGATTTTCTGGCCGATCAATAGCCGGAGATCCCCCGCCGTCATCTCTTTTAAAGGCACACGGCGGAGACGGTGACACTCATGAACCAAACGGGAGGGGAAAGTCGGTTCGCCCCAATCAACGCCGTCAATCTGCTCCAATGTCTGATCTAAGGAGTAGTTCATGAGTGCGTGGACCCTTAACTGAGGATAAGTCGCAGACCGACATCGTGCATTTGTTGCCCGTGATTTCAATCGCCGGGCCGAATCACACCTGCTCCACCTCAACCACTTGGCGGGTATTCCACGACTCGATCATCGCCTCAATGATGAGCTGCGCCTTCAGTGCCGATTCCCCGGAGCCGTCGATCTCCTGCGGGCTCGCCCCGGCCAGGTTCTGCTCCACCCAGCGCCCGATCCGGCTGCCGAACGTCTCATTGAAGCCCATCATCCCGCCGAGGTAGTCGAACCGCTCGGTCTCGCGGGAGAAGCGGGGGTAGAACTCCAGGTGCTCGCAGGCTTCCCGCAGCACGAACCGCGCCTGTGATCCCACCACCTCCAGGGTCTCCAGGCCGTAACTCCCGCCCGCGTCGTAGCTGCCGGTCAGGTGCCCGATGATCCCGTTGTCGAACAGCATGTTCGCCTGGAGGTTCGACCAGCCGACGCGCCGCTCCCCGTTCGGCTTCAGGCCGCGCTTGAAGAACGCCTGAACGTGGGTCACGTCCCCGCCGAAGTAGCGCATCACGTCGATGGAGTGGGGGTGGAGGGCGCGGGGGTGGAACCATTCGGAGGACTCGTTCGGGTTATTGATCCACATTGTCATATTGATGATGTTCAGCTCGCCCAATCGCCCGTTTTCCACCCACTCTTTCGCGCGGCGGGCGGCGGGGGTGAACCGGTGATTGAGGTTGACCCCGTACCGGAGGTTCTTCTCCTTCGCCAGCGCAACCATCTCCTTCGCTTCCCTGATGTTGTTGGAGATCGGCTTCTCCCCCAGCACCGGGATTCCCGCGTTCAACAGCTCCATCGTCGGCTTATAATGGTCGCCGCCGTTCTCCTTCCCGGCGGTCGTCACGCTCGCCGCATCGATCTCCACGCCGCTGTCCAGCATCTCCTTCACGGAGTGGAACGCCTTCGCCCCGTATCGCTCCGCCGCTTTATCGGCTTTCTCCGGGATGATATCGCACACGGCAACGACCTCGCTGTCGTCTCGTTTCTGATAGACACCCGCGTGGTTGTTCCCGATGTTTCCCATCCCGACAATCGCGACGCGCAACGGCATGATGAAATCCTTTCCCATGAGGAAGAGATGATAAGTGCTTTTTAAGGAAAGCAGGAAGAAAGGAATTCTGGAAAACCCCGGAGGATCAGGTGCATGGATTTTTCATCTTCTATCCACTATCAACAATCTTCAGGGTCTTCCTGAATTCCTCTCTTCCTGCTTTCCTTATAAATGGGGTTGTCCTTAATGGTCGGAGCTTTCGATCCGGTGGACGGCTTCTTCCGCGCGGGCGCGATGATCGGGAAGCAGGTCGGCCACGGCGAGGAGGGCATCGACCGCGCCCTCTTCTTCCAACTCCTCGATATGTTTCGCCAGCCGCGCCGTGACCTCCCGGTGTACCGTCGCGTTCCGGCTTTCGCGGTAGAGGAGCGCGAGGGCGTTCCAGTCTTTCCGCGCTTCCAGACGGTCCAAGCGCTCGCCCAGGCGGCGCAGCGCGCGGATTCGGGCGGAGGAGTCCGGAGAGAAGTCGTACCGGATGATTCGCAGCAGCGCTTCCAGGGCATCCTCGCGTCCCTGGTCGGAGAGCTGGGCCAGCAGGTCCACGGCATGGTCGCGGGTGTCGTCGTGCGGCACCGGGATGTTCTTTCGGGTCGTCGCGCCTTCCTCCTCCCCGGAGGTTTTCGGCTTTTGGGGGGTGTAGATCTCCGGGCGCACGTACAGCGCCGCCGATTCCAGGGCGGGCACCGCGCCCAGCCGGCTCAGGGCATCGAGGGCCGCGCGCCGGGTAATCCGATGGAAGGAATGTTCCGCCAGCCGCTCCAGGCGGGCGGCATCCCCAACCCGCTCCAACTGCTTGACTGCTTCGTTCCGATCCTCCAGCTCGCGGGCCATCATCGCATCGTACAGCCAAAGGTAGCCGGGCTCGGTCTCCATGGACCGCGCGCGGCGGCGATGGAGGCGGCGAAGCACGGCCCCGCGCTCGCTCCGGCGATACGGCTGCCACTGCGACTGGTCCAGCGGGGGCAGCTCCTCTTCCGGGCGGGACGGCGTATTCTGGAGCCGTTCGGTCAGCTCCTCCGCGACCTGCCGGAGGTCCTTGTGCTGCACCGGCTCGGGCTGGGGGACTTCCTCAATCGGCTTGGGCTTCTCCTCTTTTCGGGCGAGGAACTCCAGCGCGTCGAGGTCCGGCACGAGGTCCTGCAACTTCTGGACCAACTCGTCCAGGGTGTCCGCTTCGATGCGGAACCGGGGCTGCTCCTCCCGCCGTTTATAAGCGGGGATGATGTCATGCTCGTCAGACATAAAACTCTACTTTGCGTAACGAAGGAGGGGGTGCCACGCTGTTTCTATAGGACGATTCGGCGAAACCGTTTGTTCGCCCTGCCGAGAGAACGACCGTATTCATTTTACAGGAAACGCGACAGGCGGAACCGGCTCATATCCCAGGGGACCGCCTCGCCAGTCGCCCTCCACGCCGCGATCCGGCCCATCAGCGCCGTGAATTTGAAGCCGTGCCCGCTGCAACAGCTCATGATCGTCACCCGATCCTCCCCCGGCAGGTGATCGATGATGAAATCTTCGTCCGGGGTGTTCGTGTAAAGGCAGACTTTCTCATAGATTATGGCGGGGGAAAGGTCAGGCAGCCGTTCGCGGCAGTACGCCCGCAGCGGCTCGCGATCCGACTCCTCCACCTCTCGATGGACAGCATGGGGGTCCACCGCTGCGCCGTGAGAGTGACCCGCGACCTTGACCCCCGGCGTCGTCCTCTCGTGGGGAAAGCCGTAGACGTTCGTCCCGAAGTCGATCCAGATGGGGAATCGCCCGACCTCGAACGGCGCGGGAGTCCGGGGCTCGAAATGGCAATAGGCCTGCCGCGTGACGACGAGGGGGAGCGTGACGAACGGGGAGAGGAGTTCCCGCATCCATGGACCCGCCGCCACGATGACCCGGTCGGCGTGGAGGGTGGAGCCGTCCGCCGTCGGCACGGCGATGCTTTCCGGTCCCGGCTCGATCCGCTCGACGGGTGTGGAGGTCCGGATCTCCGCCCCATGACTCGCCGCCACACTTAGATTAGTCCGCACACATGCTGAGGCGTTCAGGAATCCGCCGTCCTTCTGGTAGATGCCGATCTCACCCGGATACAGGCGGAAAGCGGGAAACCGCCGACGGGCCGCTTCGGCATCCATCACATCGTAAGAGACATGGTTGGCGTCCAGCGCATCACGGACAGCGATCATCTCCGGATGGTCCTCCGGCCCGAAAAAGAGCCCGCCGGTGCGGATCAGCAGATCCTCCCCGGCCTCACGCTGCAGCTCCTCCCAGAGCGGGTACGCCGCATCCATCAGGCGGGTGTAGAAGCGATCGGGGTACACGCGGCGGATGAT
>JAHWJO010000298.1 GCA_019348365.1 Armatimonadota bacterium
CGACCGCCTCGACATAGCGGTTGTAGTTCGAGCAGCGGCAGAGATTTCCGGTCACGGCGCGGAGGAGATCCTCGTCGGAGGGGGCGGCGTTCTCGTCAAGGAGCGCCCGCAGGCTCATGATCTGGCCGGAGGTGCAGAAGCCGCACTGGAACGCGTCCGCCTCGATGAACGCCCGCTGCACGGGATCGAGGTCGCCGCCGCGGGCGAGTCCCTCGACGGTGGTGATCTGTTGTCCCTCACAGTCCACGGCGAGCATCAGGCACGCGTACCGGGCTTGGCCGTCCGTGATCACAGTGCAGGCGCCGCAGTCACCCATGTCGCACACCTTCTTCGTGCCGGTCAGCCTGAGGTCGTTGCGGAGGCAGTCGAGCAGGGTGCGGCGAGGCTCTAGGAGAAGGGGGTATTCGACATCGTTGATACACAGGGTAACGGGCAGAGAGTGAGGCTTCATGGATGCGGACTCCTCGGGCCTGACGAATCCTACTTGAGGGATCAACGGGATATCAGGAGTATACTTAACGAAGGAGGGGCGGGAAAAGACGCTTTGTTGAATACAAGGCCCATAAGGAAAGCGCCCCCGTCATCACGGGGGTAGCCGCCTGCACGTCCCAAACCTGCTCCCCCTGCGGATACGGCGAGAGCCGGCCGCATCGGCCGGAGCGATTTTGAGTATGTGCAATGGGACCGGAGGGGAGGACAGTAAAATGTCCGGACAGGATCAGCGTTGGGAGAGCCGCTATCGGGGAGGGGTCATCCCTTGGAATACGGAGAGCCCCTGCAACGAATTGAAACGGGTCCTTCAGTCCCACCCCATCCAACCCGGCCGGGCGCTGGATCTCGGCGCGGTTACGGGACCCACGCCCTCTATCTCGCTCAGCAGGGATTCGACGTCACCGGCGTGGACGTCTCGCCCACGGCGATCCGGGGGGCGCGGGCTCGTCATCGAAGCGGTGGAGCAGCCCCAAGAACGCAAGAGAAGAGTCATCTCCTGCGTTATGTCAAAACCCGGCGCAGTCACTTCGCGAGCAAAGAAGAGTGGCAGTTGTTACTGTCCCCACCTGGTTGCCTCTATAATCCTGTTTCGAAAGGGCGAGCAGGTAAATATCCAGACGGTTTTAAAGAAAGCGAGAGCACTAACAGATACGAGGGAGCGGATCTCCCGCAAGCATATCCACGACGCGGGTGCCTCCGATCTCGGTGCGAAGGAACACCATGCTCTGTGGCTCGGTAAAAACTTCGCCGATGATCCGAGATCCGGCCCCAAACTCGTGGTTCCTCATCGTCCGGAGCAATACGTCCACACCTTCCGGAGGCGCAATCACCAGCAATCGTCCCTCATTCGCGATGTAGAGCGGGTCCAATCCGAGGATCTCGCACGCCCCCTGCACTTCTGGACTTACCGGTAAATTTATTTCGTCCAGCGCGATGGAAACGCCTGAATGCATAGCGATCTCGTTCAGGGCGGTGGCGACCCCGCCGCGCGTAGGATCTTTCAGGCAATGAACCTCAACGCCGGTGTCGAGGAGCGCGCGGATCAACCCGTTTAGGGGAGCGGTGTCGCTCTCTATCTCCAATTCCAGTTCCAGATCGCCCCGCGCGGCGAGGACCGTCACGCCGTGGTCGCCAATAGGGCCGCTCATGAGGACCCGGTCGCCGGGCCGTGCACGAGAGAGGGAGATCGTCCCTTGACGGCGAAGGACTCCGACCCCGGCGGTGTTGATGAAGATCTTATCGGCTTTGCCTCGCGGAACAACCTTTGTGTCCCCCGTGATGACCTGAACCCCGGCCCGGTCGGCGGCTTCACGGATCGAGGCGGCGATTCGGTGCAGATCAGAGAGGGGAAACCCCTCCTCCAGGATCACTCCCAGCGAGAGGTACAGCGGGTCCGCGCCGGAGGTCGCCAGGTCGTTTACCGTGCCGTTCACGGCCAGCTTGCCGATATCCCCGCCGGGAAAGAAGATCGGGTCCACCACATAGGAGTCGGTGGTGAACGCCAGCCGCGCGCCCTCCACCGTAAACACGGCCTGATCCTCCATCCGGTCCAGCAGCGGATTCCGCAGCGCCGCCACAAAGACGCCCTCGATGAGACTGTGGCTGGCCTTGCCGCCGCTTCCGTGACTGAGGGTGATGAACTCCTCCTTCAGGAGATACCTGCCGTGCCGCGCCTGACGGGCACGTTCAATCCGATCCGATACCCCGGCGGGGTCTTCCCTCACGGCGCCGTCTCCTCTCCTGCGGCTGCTCCGGGGCGTGACATGGCATACCGCCCGTAGTTGTAGTAGGCCGCGCAGGCTCCCTCCGAAGAGACCATGCAGGTGCCGATAGGGGTCTCCGGCGTGCATGCCGTACCGAACACCTTGCATTGCCACGGCTTGATCGTCCCTTTGAGCACCTCTCCACACTGGCACGCCTTCGGGTCGGCGATCCGCACTCCCGGTACGTCGAAGAGCGCCTCCGCGTCGAACGCCGCAAACTCCGGGCGCAGCTTGAGGGCACTATGGGTGATGAACCCCAAGCCCCGCCACTCGAAATAGGGCCGCAGCTCCATCGTCCGCATCATCGCCTCTAACGCCTTGCCGTTGCCGCCTTCGATAACCACGCGGGTGTACTGGTTCTCCACCTCCGCCCGGCTCTCCACGATCTGCCGGACGATCATCTCGATGGCTTGCAGGATATCCACCGGTTCGAAGCCGGCGATGACGACCGGCTTCCTGTAGTCCTGCGCGATGAAGCGGTAGGGCCGAGTCCCGATAATGGCGCTGACGTGTCCGGGGCCGATGAAGCCGTCAAGGCGCAAATCCGGTGAGTCCAGGATGGCCTTGACCGCCGGAATGATCGTGACATGATTGCAGAAGATCGAGAAGTTGGGGACGCCTTCGGCCTGTGCACGGAGCAGCGTCAGCGCCGTCGAAGGTGCGGTCGTTTCAAATCCGATGGCAAAGAAGATGACGCGGCGGTCCGGGTTTGCACGAGCCAGCTTGAGCGCGTCAAGGGGGGAATAAACGAATCGTACGTCGGCCCCTTCCGCTTTCGCTTCGAGGAGACTCCCCTTTGAACCGGGCACGCGCATCATGTCGCCGTAGGTGGTGAAGATCACGCCGGGAGTGCGGGCGAGGGCGAGGGCGTCGTCGATGCGGCCCATCGGAATGACGCAGACCGGGCAGCCGGGGCCGTGGACCAGATCCACGGTGTCGGGCAGGATCTCCTCGATTCCGTGCTTGTAGATCGTGTGCGTGTGGCCCCCGCAGACCTCCATCACCTTCAACGCCCGCCCGGCGCTCAGCCGCGCGATTTTCTCCACCAGGGGTGCGACGAGCGCGCCGTCTCGGTACTCATCCAGATATTTCATCGTTTCTCTTCCGAAGATTCCAGGATACGGTGGACCAGATCCCATAACGTGTGGTAGATCGTCGCCTGCGCCTCCTGGATGCGCGGAATGTGAGACGACGGCACGACGAAGAGATGGTCCACCGTTCCCTCCCGTGCCAGTTCGGCGCAGCGCCCGCCGTCGTAGCCGGCCAGCGCGAGGGTGATCATCCCCACTCGCTTCGCGGTCCGGAAGGCCGCGACGATGTTCGGGGAATTGCCGCTCGTAGAGATGCCGAGGGCGACATCCCCCACCCTCCCGAAGGCGATCAACTGGCGCACGAAGACGTTCTCAAACCCGACATCGTTGGCGATGGCCGTCACCGTCGCAACGTCATGGGAGAGATCCAGGGCGGGAAGCGCCCGTCGGGGCCCTTCTCCCCCCGCCCTTTCGGGGCGAAAGCGGGGCGGATGGAGGAGGTCGGCGACGATATCCGCCGCGTCGGTGGCGCTGCCCCCGTTCCCAAACGCGAAGAGCCGCCGCCCCTCCGTGAAGGCGTCGGCGACGGACCGGGCCGCCGTGATGAGGTCGTCAGTATAGAGCGCGAGCAGTTCCCGACGCAGGCCCACCGTCTCTCGGCATTTCATCCGGGTCGATTCACGGACCTCCGCGAGCGCCCGCTCCAGAGGAACCGACTCTTCCTCCCCGAGGAACGGGTAAAGAAAGCGCTCAAACTCAGGAGCAGTTTCAGGCGATTCAGACATGACCCTTTCTATGCTCCCGGTGAAGGATCGTTGACGCGGGAGAGGGCGAATCCGAGGTGGACGACCACCCTCTCGCCGACACGCGCATCGGGCAGGAGGTCCATTGCCACCTCGACGGGGCCGCCACAAAGCTCCACGAGGGCCGTTCCGTCCGGACAGAGTTCGAGGATGCGGCCCCACTCCCCCGCGTCGTTGCAGACGGCGCAGGATGGATCCGTTTCTGCCGCGCAGACGATCACTCTCAAATCTCTTAATCCTCCCCCGCTCCCCTGCCGTCTCTCCCGGTTTCGGCAGAAGCGCTCGCTTGAGGAGGAGCGTTCGTTTCCAGCAGCCCCCTGTGCTCAAAGAAGACGTGCACCAACTCCCACAGGACGTGATACGCCATCTCGTGAACCTCCTGAAGGACCAGGGGGTCATTGCAAGGGACGACGAACGCGAATTCAGCCCCAAAAGTGCAATCGCCTTCTTCTCTCCCGGCAAAGACGATCGTCAACATTCCGCTTTTGCGGGCGAATTCGAGCGTCTCCCGAACGTTCGCGCATCCGCCGTCGGCGGAGAAGCCCATCGCGATGTCCTCCGGCCCGGCGAGGGTCTCCAACTGCCGGATAAAGGCATCGTTGGGATCGGCGCCCTCGCCGCTGAGGGCCAGGGCCGGGAGCGCGCGCTTCCCCGTGATGACCGGATGAACAAACTCCACCGCCACGTGTTGGGCATCGGTGGCGCTACTCCCATTCCCAAAAGCGAAGAGACGCCCCCCCCGGTGGAACTGCCGGGCCATCGCCAGGCAAGCCTCCGCCAGACGGTCCGCGCTCACTTCAAAGAACCGCTCCGGCGCCGTCATGCTGGCGGCAAATCTCCCTTCCACCACCGAGCGCAGATCCACCATAGTCCCGTTCAACTCTTCAAAGCCATGCCCTTTTGCGCTCCTCATTCGATCTGGCTTTGCGCGAACTGTTCCATCTCTCCCGCAAATTCGGCTTCCATCATTTTCAAATAATTCAGCGTCTCCTCGGCCTCGCGCTCATTGATCATGCTCAGGGCGAAGCCGACATGGATCAGCACCCAGCTCCCGACCTCCGCCCCCTCCTCTCGGACGAGCGCGATGTTGACGTTCCGCCTCACGCCCGAAACGTCCACCTTTGCAATGTCGTGGGCCTCGTCCACGATCTCCACGATCTTGCCGGGGACGCCTAAGCACATGTCCGCCCTCCTATCCGCGCGGCGGCAACCGCCGCCTGGCCCAGCGCGATGCCGCCGTCGTTGGGGGGGACCCGCTGGTGAGTGTGTACTTCGAATCCTTCCGCCTGTAGTCCCGCCAGAGTCCGTTCGAGGAGGAGCGCGTTCTGGAACACCCCGCCCGACAGCGCCACGCCATTGAGGCGATGGCGCTCGCGCAGCTCCCGGCAGACCCGGATGACCATCCCGGCCACGCCATTGTGGAACTTAGCGGCGATGCGGTTCGGAGCCACTCCCACTTGCAAGTCTTCGACCACAGCCCGAAGGACCGGCGCGGCAGGGATAAGAAGGGGAGCATCCGACCCCTCTCCCGCTGCCAACCCGAACGAATAGGTCTCGGTGCAGTCCGGATCAGCGATCCTCTCCAGTTCGACCGCCGCCTGGCCCTCGTAAGTGACGGCGGCGCGGCCCGTCACCAAAGCGGCCACCGCATCGAACAGCCGTCCCATGCTCGATGTGACCGGCGCGTTGATCCCGGCGTCCATCATCCGCCGGAGCGTCCGCCATTTCGCGCGCTCCAGATTGCGGGCGAACGGCAGGTCCAATTTCAGGAAGCTTTCATCATAGGCGCGGTAGAGGTGCGCCGCCGCCATGCGCCATGGCTGACGGATGGCTCCCTCCCCGCCGGGCATAGGCACATACTCTAAATGCGCGACCCGTTGGAAATCGGCGGGATCGGCGAGGAGGAATTCGCCCCCCCAGATGCATCCGTCCGTGCCGTAGCCCGTGCCGTCGAAGGCGACGCCGATGACCGGTCCGCCGATGCCGTGCTCGGCAAGAACGGCGGCGATGTGAGCATGATGATGTTGTACCCCAATCCGGCGGACGTTCGCAAGTTCCAGCGCGTACTGCGTGGCGAGGTAACCGGGGTGCAGGTCGTGCGCGACGGTTTTCGGCTCGACATCGAGCAGGCGCTTATAGTGATCGATCCCTTCC
>JAHWJO010000299.1 GCA_019348365.1 Armatimonadota bacterium
TCCCCCTTCCAAAACCGCGCGGAGCGGGAAGGCCGGGAAGCGGAAGGTCGCAAGGCGGGCCGCAACGACGCTGCCCCTGCCCCCGCGCCCTCGCAGGGACCCCACCCTCAAGCCGACGGTGACCTTCCAGCCTCTCTTCCCGAACCGGGCCGCCGTGGCGACCGCGCTGCCGCAGGAGTATGCCCCGGAAACGACGCCGATGGAGGGAGTTCCGCAGGAAGCGCCGGTGCAGGCGAGCATGGGCGAGCGGCCCACGCTGAACGTGACGGACCTCCAGGGCCGTCCCCTGAACCTGGAGCAGTACCGGGGCAAGGTGGTCCTCATCGACTTCTGGGCCTCGTGGTGCCCGCCCTGCCGCCGGGAAGCGCCCCAAGTCGTCCGGCTTTACAACCAGTACCGCAGCCAGGGCTTCGAGGTCATCGGGATTTCGCGGGATCGGGACCCGAGGGCCATGCACGCGTTCATCCGGCAGGTCGGGATGTCGTGGCGCCATCACTTCGATGCCAGCGGCCAGGTCCTCGATGCGTACAGCGTGTCGGGGATCCCGCACACCTTCCTGATCGGACGCGACGGGCGCCTGATCGCGGAAAACCTCTGGAGCGCGGAGCTGGCGCGGGCGCTCCCCGCCGCGCTGAGGAGGCGATAAGCGGAAGAGGAGATCACCCGAAAGGCCCGGAAACATCGCTGTCGAAAGACTCCGGCGGGAATCCGTTCCCCCGGAGTCTTTTTACGTCTGGAGTGTTCACCCCGTGATTATCACTGCCGTCGATCCCTTCTATCTCAAGCTGCCCGTCGTCACCGACGCCGCCGACGGCACGCAGGACACCGTCCTGATCCGCATCCGCGCCGACAACGGAATGGAGGGCTGGGGGGAGTGCGATGCCTCGCCCCTCGTCACCATCGCCACGTACTGCTGCCCGATGTCCCACGGCAACATCATCAACCTCCGGGAATCGCTTGTCGGGGAGACGCTGGAGACCGTCGAAGACATCGAGCGGCTGCATAAGAAGGCGCTCCGGAACGGCCTCGACATCCAGCAGATCCACCACGCCTACAGCGGCGCGGACATCGCCCTGTGGGACCTGCTGGGGAAGCATCTCGGCCAGCCCGTCTGCCGGCTCCTGGGAGAAGGGGAGGCCCACCCCAAGATCCCCTACGCCTCCGTCCTCTTCGAGGAGACGCCGGAAGCCACGCGCGAGCGGGCGGAATTCTTAAAGTCGCAGGGGTACCGGGCGGCGAAGTTCGGCTGGGGGCCGATGGGCCGGTACGATGAAGCGTGCGACGTGGCGCTCGTGCGGGAGGTCCGCCGGGGTTTGGGAGAAGACGCTCATCTGATGGTGGATGCGGGGGTCGCCTGGGGCCACGACGCGGAGACCGCCTATGCCCGCGCGGTCGCCTTTGCGCCCTATCACCCGACCTGGCTGGAAGAACCCCTGCTGCCGGACGCGGTGGAGGCGTACGCCGCGCTCCAGCGCATGAAGCCGCCGGTCCCCATCGCCGGGGGGGAGGGGTCGGGCCGGCTCCGGGATGCGGCGGACGTGATCCAGAACGGCGGCCTCGACTTCGTGCAGATCGACGTGGGGCGGATCGGCGGCATCACAACGGCGTACGCGGTGCGGCAGATGGCGGAACGGCAGGGGATTCAGTACGTCAACCACACGTTCAAGAGCCACCTGAGCGTCGCCGCGTCGCTCCATGTCTTCGCCACGGCGGAGGCGTTCCGGTTCCTCGAATATCCGGCGGAGGATTCCCCGCTCGCCCATGACCTCGCCACGCGGCTGGAGCGCGATGCCGACGGCCTCGTGCGGCTGAACGAAGCGCCGGGGCTGGGCGTGGACGTGAACCTCGACTGCGCCCGCGAGTACCTCCAGCCCCTCCACATCGAGATGGCGGGGGAAACGCTGTATGAAACGCCGGAGTTATGACGGACAGGTGTTGGGCTTTGGGTATTGGGCTTTGGGTGTTGGGAATCCCTTCGCAGTCGTTCACGCTACAAGCTTCTCCGAAGAGATAGAGTCGTACAAAAGTCACCCCTCTCCCAGAATTGGGAGAGGGGCCGGGGGTGAGGACCACTGACCACTGGCCACTGTCCACAGGGCTTAGGATCAGGCGTTCTTCGGCCCGAACTCGCCTTTCGCGTAGGTATCGTCGCCGGGCGCTTCCGTCAACTCCTCCGCCTTGTAGCCGCCCTTGGTCTTGAAGTAGAAGAGGAGGCCCAGGTAGCTGATCAGCATGATGCCGGGGAAGATGCACACGTCCACCAGCGCCTCTTTCTTGGCAACGTCGCTGATCCCGTTGATCTGCTGCTGCACATCCTGCGGCAGCGCGCTCACCCGCTCCGGGTCTACGGCCTGATAGGCGCCGAAGGCCCAGCTTTTCTGGGTCACGACCTGCTGGTGAATCGCGGGCTGCTGCGCTCGCAGCCGGCTTTCGACGGAGGTGTCCTGGATGTAGCCGAGGAGCACCGCTCCGACCACGCCCACGCCGAGCATGCCGACGCCGCCCGTCGCGTTCAGGGTCAATGCTCCGCCGCGCGGGAACTGTTCCGCCACCACGCCGAGCATCGTCGGCCAGAAGAAGGTTTTGCCCAGCGCGTAGAGCGTCGCGGCGACGAGGATCATGATCCCGACCGCCTGAGAGAGCATGTACAGCCCCACCAGCGCGATGGCCGAGCTGGCGGCCAGCAATCCGAGAGGGGAGATCCGGTGGACGATGGGACCGGCGAAGAACCGGAGGATCATCATGATGAGCGAGGTGTACACCAGCACCCAGCCCGCCTGAAGGCCGATGGCCGTCATCTCCGGAGTCATGAAGGAGGTGACCCATGAGTCCACGCCGAGCTCTGTGGTCGCGAGGGGGATCATCAGCAGCAGCAGGAAGATGAAAAGGGGGCGGCCCGGAGCGAACCCGATAAAGGCTCCAAAAGCGACCGTGAGGATCACGATAATGGCTCCGGTGAGGAGAGCCGGCCAGCCGAACACCTGCCCGATCTGAAGGAAGATCAGGAAGTTGACGATCAGCGCGCCGATCACCCCGAAGTCCACCAGCATCTCGCGGTAGGAGACCCCGGCGGCGACCCGCTCCTGAACGGGGAACTTCCGGCCCATCATCATGATGCCGTAAACAATCGTAGGCAGGAGGATCAGTCCGACCTTATAACGCCAGTCGGTGCCCGGCCCCATAATGAGGGCGAGGACGCCGCCGAGCACCAGGCCGCCAGGCCAACCGGCGTGCAGAATGTTCAGCCACTTCGTTTTCTCGCGAGGGAAGAGCGTGGCGACGACCGGGTTGATGACCGCCTCTACCGTGCCGTTGGCGAGGGCGACGATAAACATAGCCCAGTAAAGCTGGGTGTATCCCGTGGCGGTAACGGTCAGAATGACCGAGAGCACATGGCACACGAATGCGAATATCATCGCCGTTCCGTAGCCGATCCGGTCGATGAAGAGACTGAAAAGGATGATACTGATGGCGAAGGGCCAGAGACCGACACCCAGAATGAGGCCTTTTTCCGTGGCGGTCAAGCCGAATGTCTCGCCCCAGGTGTCGATCAGGAAGGCCCGGACGATGAATCCGAACGACGTTGCGACGAGAGCAACAAAACAGGCCCAGAACAGCAGCCGCCGGTTGGTCTCGGTCAATGCGGGATCGACGCCGGTCCCGGCATTTGAGGGTACACTCATGCGTTACATCTCCTGGATTACAGAATGGGTGGCGCTTAGGATGCCGAAAAGATCCGCAAACCGGTCCGGTGAAGGAGCACGCTGCTGTCTCCTCGCGAACGGAAGGGAACGTCCCGCTGGAATAATTGCGCGTGTAAGAAAACGATGACGGCCCGGCACAGGGTGAAGGCGCAGGCCCCCGGCTCCGAACAGTCGGCGGGCCATGGGTCGTCGTACGTTATTTCGGTATCGGTTTCGCTTTTCCTTATCTTTATCCCTTCTCTCCTCTCCCGGTGGAAGGGGCACGGGTCTACACCGGGAACCTCTCGCGAAAACGCTGCGTCCACAGGATACGCTGCCGCTTTGTAGAAACTGTCCCTATGATGCACCTATTCCGTCCCCTCCACCGCGTTTTACTCTCCGGACCTCGCGGGGGGTTCACGCTCATCGAGCTGCTGGTGGTCATCGCCATCATCGCGATCCTGGCGGCGGTCCTCTTCCCGGTGTTCGCCGCCGCCCGCGAGAAAGCGCGCCAGAGCGCCTGCCTCAACAACGTGAAGCAGATCGGTACGGCGGTCCACCTGTACGTGGAGGACTGGGACGAGACCTATCCCCTCACCCGCGAGGCCGACGGCGATCCCCTGGAGAATCCGGGCGGCGAGGAGTACGTCGAGACGTTCGAGCTGCTGGGCAAGTACCTCCGGACGGACAACGTGTGGCGCTGTCCCAGCGATGACTCCCCCATGTACGTGGAAGAGGAGGACGAAGAGGGCGAAGAAGAGCTTCGCGTCAGCTACGCCATCAACGACTGGTTCGAGTTCGGCCCCAGCCTCTCGGACGTGAAGAACCCGGCGGAGACGATCTACATGGGCGAGCGCGCGGCGGAGGACGAGGGCGGCGAGTTCGAGAACGCCCGCTGGTGGACCTGGGGCGGCTACACCGGCCAGACCCAGAACCGCCCCCTCACCCCGAAACTGCTGGAGGACGCCGCGAAAGAGATCAGCCTCGACCGGCACCGGGGCGGCTGCAACTACGCCTACGCCGACGGCCACGCCCGGTGGCGCAAGTTCGCACAGACGTGGACCCCGGACAACCAGTGGGACCCCCGGTGAGCTACGGACCGGGTGAATGACTCACAAGGTGCAGAGGTGAAGAGGTGCAGAGGTGAACCGCTGAATATGTCTCGACATATTGAGAAGCGCTGGGCATGAGAAAGCCCCTCCGTTTAGGGGAAGGGCAACCGAAGTTTGCGCTGTTATCGGTATGAGTGTCCTTACCCTCAGGCGGTGAGGGAGCGGTAGGACGACTCGCGCTCGGTCATGAGAGCGACGCCGATCTCCATCAGGCCGATCCCCATCATCGCGAGGGTGGCGCTCATCTCCTCGCCGGCGATGACCCACGCGGCAATCAGCAGCGCCGCGCCCAGCAGAAAATCCATCGTCAGGTGACCCACCATCGGGATGAGCTTCATCACGCTCAACTCGTACCGGGTGAGAAGGCTCAGGCCGAGCAGCAGTACAGCCGCACCCATAAAGATCCAGGTGACGGTGGGTCCCCACCCGAATAGATACGGCAGGGCAAACAGAAGCGCGGCAGTCGTATAGTCGAGGATGCCGTGCATGTAGGTCGAGATGCGGTTCATTGGGCGTGCCTTTCCTCGGGAACATCGTTGAGGAATGCGCCTCCGGAGATGCGCTTCAACCTCATTCGGTGATGTTTTATCCGACCCCCTTTGAAGAGGAACCTACGCCCGCCGCTCTCTGTTTCTTTCATGCAACAGTTCTCGCCTGTCTTAACTTCTGACCTGCGCCTGAAATGTGAGGTACCCTTCTTTTTCAGCAATGAACCAAAAGTGTGTGGCTTTCGGAACATTTATGCATCCCCTGCAATGAACCTGACGGGGTCGGCGGGTATCTTATCCATGAGTTCGACACGCATGGACTCCTCGTCTGACGATGCACGGCGACCGCAGAGGAATCGGGCATCGGCTTTTCAGGAGATGTATGAAGACAACCCTTGTAAAACAAGCGCTGACGGGAGATAACCACGACCTCGATCACCGACACTCCTGGTGCGCGATGTGCGAAAGGACCTTCTCGGAAGCGGAATGGAAACGGGGCGCGGGACGCTGTCCCGGCGAGGGATGCAAAGCCCCTCACAGCCTGAGGGTGAGCTGGAAAGCGGTTCGGAAGGAGCATCCCGAATACCCCGATCATCCCGAAAGCAACGCGGTTTACCCGTTTGAATATTACAGCCTCTAACGGCTGGCGATGAGGACCCGGAAGCACTCCGGGTCCTCTTTCTATTGGGTTTTTTGGAGGGGACCGTCCATCGCCCGGCGTTAAAACACCGGGCTATTGGGACAAAGTCCCGCTCGAAGCGGGACTCCTCTCCACCGAAGCGATCTCTTCGGAGATAAAAGAAAAGGCGTCTCCAACCCCAAGCACGAGGGCTTCGGCAGAAAAGCCAGGTGTTTTAAAGCCGGGCGGTCAGAGGCGGGGGGCAACGCCGAGGGCGAACGGGTGCCCCGATAAAATTGTAAGCTTCTTTTCTGTCTCTACCCCAACTCAAAAGT
>JAHWJO010000300.1 GCA_019348365.1 Armatimonadota bacterium
CTTGTCACCTTGTCACCTTGTCACCTTGTCACCTTGTCACCTTGTCACCTTGTCAGGGGTTGGGGTTTAGAGCCACCCGGCCCGCGCCAGCGCCTCCTCCGCGATCTGCGGGACCGTCTTTCCCTCCGTCTCCACGACGAAATCCTCGACCGAGTTTCGCTCCATCTGCTCCTTCAGCACCCCGGCGCGGTGGCGGTGCCATTCGAGGCCGTCGCCCGTCTCGCGGCCTTCCAGTCGCGCGTGAATCGTCGGGAGCGGTGCGCTCAATCGCACGATACGGACCTGCGCGCCGGGGACGGCGGCTTCATACTCCGCCCGCTGCTCCCGCTGTTCGACCACATCGGCGATCACGAGGCGTTCCGCGCCCGCCTCGCGGAAGTTTATCCAGACCGCCGCCAGATTCTTCATGCTCAGGGCGATATGGAACGGGTCCCCGACCGGAGCCGGGCGGCACTCCCGCAGCGCATCCATATCGAGGAGCGCGTGAGGGACCTCCCGGCGGGAGAGCGCGTCGGAGACCGCCTGGGCGGTGGTCGTTTTGCCCACCCCGACCGGGCCGGTGATCACCAGAACGGGAATCGTTGCGGCACGAACCTCCATGGGATGCGTTCTCCTCGAATGCGGCTTCACCCCTTCAGGAAGGGGGAACGGGGCGTTCAACCGATCCCCAGCAGCTCCCGCACGCCCGCGCCCACGTCCTCCTGCCGCATGAGCGATTCCCCGACGAGAATCGCGTCCGCGCCCGCCTCGTGCATGTAGAGCACGTCTTCGCGGGTGAAGATGCCGCTTTCGGCCACCACGATCCGGCCCTCCGGGCCATGATCCTTCGCAAGCGGCATGAGGTGCCGCGCCGTCTCCAGCGTCACGTCGAACGTTTCCAGGTTGCGGTTGTTGATCCCCACGAGCTTCGCGTCGTTCGGCACGCGCTCCAGCTCCTCGTCGGTGTGGACCTCGATGAGGACCGCCATCCCGTACTCCGCCGCGAGACCCGCCAGTTCGGTCATCTGATCGTCTTCCAGCATGGAGACGATGAGCAGCACCGTATCCGCCCCGAGCGCGCGGCTTTCCGGCACCTGCCACGGATCGAAGAGGAAATCTTTGCGGAGGACGGGGACTTTCACGACCTCCTTCACGGCGCGGAGGTAAGCGGGATCGCCCTGAAAAAAATGGCGCTCGGTGAGGACGGAAATTGCGGAAGCGCCATGGTAAGCGTAGGTCTTCGCCAGCTTCACCGGGTCGAAGTCGGCGCGGATGAGCCCTTTGGAGGGGGAAGCCTTCTTCAGTTCCGCAATGAGATGAACGTCGGGCCGGGGTTCCAGGGCCGCGAGGAAGTCACGCGGCGGTGCAGAGTCGGCGGCGCGAGCGCGCATCTCCTCGTAAGATGTCTCGCCTTTCAGGGCATCGACCTCTTCCCGCTTGCGGTCGTAGATCCGTTTCAGATGTTGGGAGATCGCCATGTTCTATTCACCGCAGAGACGCAGAGGCGCAGAGAACCCCTTGAACCCCTGAAGGGGTGACGGGGTGACAAGGTGACAGGGTGAACCTGCTCCGTACTTCCGATAGACGCAGAAGAACACAGATAAATCTCTCTGGAACCGCAGATGAACGCAGATTACCTCCTTTCACCCATTCACCTCTTCACCTTGTCACCCCTTCAGGGGTTCAAGGGGTTCTCTGCGCCTCTGCGTCTCTGCGGTGAGAGTCAATCTGCCACGGGCACGCGGGGGATGAGCGCACGGAGCTCCTCCAGCTTGGCCCAGGCGGCCCCGGAATCCACCGAGTCCGCCGCCTTCGACAGTCCTTCTTTCAGGTCCCCGGCCAATCCGGCGGCGACGAGCGCGGCCCCGGCGTTCAGCAGGAGCAGGTCCCGCTTCGGGCCTTTCGCGCCGTGCAGCAGGTCGGTCAGGACCGCCGCGTTCTCTTCCGGCGTGCCCCCGGCAATCGCCTCACGGGAAGCGGTCTCCAGGCCCAGCTCCTCGGGGGTGACGGTGAAGGTCCGAACATTGCCCTCCCGCACTTCAGCCCCATGGGTCGGGCCGAGGGTGGAGAACTCGCCGAGGCCGGGCTCGCCGTACACCACGAGGGCGTGCGTCGCGCCGAGCGAGATCAGCGCTTCGGCGAGGAGGGTCGTCAGCTCCTTCCGCGGGACGCCCATGACTTGACGGGTCGCGCCCGCCGGGTTGGTCAGCGGACCGAGGAGATTGAACACCGTCCGGATGCCGATCTCTCGGCGGACGGGGGCCGCGTGCTTCATCGCCGGGTGGAACGCCTGCGCGAACATGAACCCGATTTCCGCCTCGTCGATACACCGCCCGACCTCCTCCGGAGAGAGCTGGATGCGGAGTCCCAGCGCCTCCAACACGTCGAAGCTGCCGCACGGGCTGGACATCCCCCGATTGCCGTGCTTGGCGACCTTCGCGCCCGCTCCCGCCGCGACGAACGCTGCCCCGGTGGAGACGTTGAACGTCTGGATCGCGGTGCCGCCCGTGCCGCAGGTGTCCACCAGATCGGGCCACCGGCTCTGCACTCGAAGGGCTTTGGCGCGCATGACGCGGGCCAGCCCGGCGATCTCCCCCGCCGTCTCACCCTTCATTCGCAGCGCGACGAGGAGGGCGGCGGTCTGGGCCGGGGTCGCTTCCCCGGACATGATCGCTTCCATGGCGCCGCCGGCGAGGTCTTCGGAGAGGTCGCCGCCTTCGGCGGCGGTGCGTATCGCTTCGACGATCATAGATGGTTAACCTCACCCCCTACCCCCTCTCCCGCTGGGAGAGGGGTCCGTTGAGTAGTATTGCGCCGTTGGCTGAGACAGAAAACTATCACGTTCGGCCCTCTCCCTCTGGGAGAGGGGTGCCCGAAGGGCGGGGTGAGGGGGTCACATCTTCAGAAAGTTCTTCAGCAGGTCCATCCCGTGCTCGGTGACGACGCTCTCCGGGTGGAACTGCACCCCTTCGAGGGGGAGGTCCTTGTGCCGCACTCCCATGATCTCGCCCTGATCGGTCTCGGCGGTGATCTCCAGGCATTCTGGCATGGACTCACGCTCGATCACGAGGGAATGGTAGCGCACCGCCTCGAACGGCGAGGGCAGGTCCTCGAAGACCCCCCGATTATCGTGGAGGATCGGCGAGGTCTTGCCGTGCATGAGCCGTCCCGCGCGGACGATTTTGCCTCCCAGCGCCTGCCCGATGGACTGGTGCCCCAGGCAGACTCCCAGGATCGGCATCTTCCCCGCGAACCGCTGGATGAGCGGAACGGAGATCCCGGCCTCGTTGGGCGTGCACGGCCCCGGCGAGATCATGATCCGCTCCGGGTTCATCTCCTCGATTTCGTCAAGGGTGATTTGATCGTTGCGGACGACCTTCAGGTCCGCGCCAAGCTCCCCCAGGTACTGCACAAGATTATACGTAAAGCTGTCGTAATTATCTATGACGAGTATCATTGATATAGTCCTTGACTAGGATATTACCAATCCTGAAATCGTAGCAACTCGACCATAAGAGAATAAACTTCTATTCTAGCAGTCTGAACTTTGACCACATAATCTTCGGTTCTTTGTTTGTTGTTGCTCCAAAAGTGTGATTCACCTGTTAGATAGTTGCTATAACCACCACCCATAGATTCTGGTCGACTGAGAAGATCATTTACTTTTTTAGAATAGAATTGCCCCATTTTTAAAGATGAAATGAATTCCACTAGCTCTAAAGATTTATTCTCTAATAAATCTGGATCAGGCTGTTTTTCGACTAGCTCTAGAAATTGCATACGGTTGAAGAGGAGTTGAAATTGCGGTTTCAACAACATTGGATCTTTGTGAATTCTAAACAGCTTTATTATATTTGGGTCAATCTTTTTTGTTGGGTTATGTTCATCTATTAGATGGCAATTGGGACAAAGGGGAATAAGGTTTAATGGGTCGTTATCTGAAGGATCTTCGTTTATGTGATGAAGGTGCGGTTGAACTTGGTTGCAAATAGCACAATTATGGTTAAATTCTTTCAATACTTTATCACTTATTGAGCGTGGAATGTTTATTCTTTCTTTTTTCATATATTCTACCTCTTTAGGAGCTACGAAATTGAGCATGATTCTAAGCGTGTAGCAGACTTATATCAGGCGTGAAATTCTCTCCAACTGCGTAACTCCTACTCTTTTTAATCGTTAATCCAACCCCTTCTCCGCCATCTCCAAAGCGCGGACGACGGCGCGGGCCTTGTTCACACTCTCCTGGTACTCGTTCTCCGGCACGCTGTCGGCCACCACGCCGCCGCCCGCCTGGATGTACGCCTGGTCCCCCTGGATCACCACCGTGCGGATCGTGATCGCCGTGTCCATGCTCCCCGAGTACGAGAAGTACCCGATGGCCCCGCCGTAGAAGCCCCGCTTCGTCGGCTCCTGCTCCTCGATGATCTCCATCGCCCTGATCTTCGGCGCGCCGGAGAGCGTCCCCGCCGGGAACGTCGCCCGGAGCACGTCGTAGGCCGTCTTCCCCGGCGAGAGCTTCCCGACCACGTTCGAGACGATATGTTGGACGTGCGAGTACTTCTCGATGACCATCAGCTCGTCCACATGCACGGAGCCATACTCGCAGACCCGCCCGATGTCGTTGCGGCCCAGGTCCACGAGCATGATGTGCTCTGCCCGCTCCTTCTCGTCGGCCAGAAGCTGCGCCGCGAGCTTCGCGTCCTCTTCGGCGGTCTCGCCGCGCCGGATCGTCCCGGCGATGGGGCGCACGACGACCTCGCCGTCCTTCTCCGTCGCGAGGATCTCCGGGGAGGAGCCGACGACGTACGTCTCCCCCGCCTTCAGATAGTACATGTACGGCGACGGGTTGATGCTACGCAATGAGCGGTACACGTCGAACGGGTCGGCGGTGATGGAAGCGGTGAACCGCTGGCTGGGGACGCACTGGATGATGTCCCCCGCCGCGATGTACTCCTTTACGTTCTCGACCATCCGGAGGAAGTCCGGCTTCTCGAAGTTGGAGGCGACTTCCAGCGCGGCCCCCGATTGACGGTCGCCGGTCGCCGGCCGCCGCTCCGGGAGCGGCCCCTTCAAACGCTGAATCAACTCCTCGATCCGCTCCACCGCCCGATCGTACGCCTCGTCGGGGCCGCTCTCCCGCACCCGCTCGTTCACGACGACCCGGACGTAATGCTTCACATGGTCGAAGATGACGAGGCCGTGCGTGAACATCAGCAGCACGTCGGGGAGGTGGAGGTCGTCCTTCGTCTCGTCGGGCAGCCGCTCGAAGAAGCGGACGAGATCGTAAGCCAGCGTGCCGACCGCCCCGCCCACGAACGGGGGCAGCCGGGGGTCGGGGCTCCAGGTGTAGCGACCCATCAACTGTTCGAGGACGTGCAGGGGGTCTCCGCCCGGCCCCAGCTCCCGACGCTCCACCTCCCCCTCCTCCTCGATCTCCACCCAGCGGCCCTTGGTGCGGAGGACCATGAACGGCTCCGAGCCGAGGAACGAGTAGCGGGCCAGCCGCTCCCCGCCCTCCACGCTCTCCAGCAGGAAGGCGTACTCCCCCCGCGCCACCTTGAGGAACGCCGAAACCGGGGTCTCCATGTCGGCGAGGAGGTCGGCGTAGAGCGGGATCATGTTGGCGGTCTTTGCCCGCTCGCGGAACTCTTCGCGGGTGAGGGAGTAGGTCCGGGCCGGGGCGGCCTCGCGGGCCACGCCGCCGGCGGATGCGTCAGGAGTCATCGGTCTCGTCCTCATCTTCTTCGAGCGTGGCGTGGGGGTCCATGTAGGTGTTGATCTCCTCGCCCCGGTAGATGGTGATGAGCAGGTTGTCCCGCTCGAAGATGGGGAGGTAGGAGGAGACGATGTCCTGATCGACCTGCTCCAGGAGGTCTTTTTCCGAGGAGATGGAGAGAAGGGTTTCGAGGATCAGGGTGCCCTGAATGGTGTCGCGGGCGTAATGCAGGTCCAGCTGGCCCACGCGCTCCTCGCCCTCCCAGATGACGTAGACCTCGGAGGAGGTGGTTCGCACGAGCCGCATGAGCCGGAACCGGGACTGCATCATGATCGGGTCATCCTCTCCGTTTCAGCGGGCAGTAGGCGGTAGGCAGTAGGCAGTGGTCTCTGCTGTCGCCGACATGGGTCTCAGGGTAAGGTTTTCGTCCATTCATCCCACTCCCGCGTATGAACTCAGGGCTGTGACACAGACGACTGCCTACTGCCCGCCGCCTACTGCCTACTGCACTTCATGCCCGCTCGATT
>JAHWJO010000024.1 GCA_019348365.1 Armatimonadota bacterium
AAAGGCCGAACTCCGCCGCCGCCGGTTGATTCCATCCGTTCAGGTAGAGTTTGCGGCCGTTGACGTAAGTAATCTCACCGGTCGGCGCGAGGTGATCCAGGTAGAGGTCCATGCCGGAGTCGATCTGTTTCAACTCCCCTCCCGGCGAGCGCATCCATAATTCTCCAGGGGAAGCGGAAGTCTCCCACCGACTCCTCCGTATCCATTGAGAGGTCCGTCTCCCGGTACCCGGGGCGCGAGGGAGGAGCATGGGAAGAGGGAGAGATCTTATCCCGATGTTCCGGTCTCCCCCTCTATCGTCAGGGCGGGCTGAGCTCAGGGGCAGGCAGGGAACGCCTCGCCGAAGGTGATGTGCCGCAGGATCAGCACCGCGTCCCCCACATTCACCGCTCCCGAACAGTTCACGTCCGCCGCGCTCCTCACGCACCCGTTCGTCGGGACCTCGATCTCCGCCGCCACCCGCAACACGTAGATCGCGTCCCGGATGTCCACCGCCCCATCCCCGTTCACGTCCCCTTTCCCTCTCGTTTCACACGGCGCCACCATCAGGCTCCCCGGAGCCGTCCGCCCGGCGAGTTCCGTTACCTCTCCCCGCCGGTCCGACACTTCCACCCGCACCGCCTCAATCCGATACTCCGTCCCCGGAGCCGTGGAGGTGGAAGGCGTGAGCTCCAGCCGCAGCACGTCCGCCGGACCCGTCAGCGGGGTCGGGCTGGCCAGGGTGAAGTGCCAGGGGTCGTTCGGATCCGGGGCTACGTTCCAGCCCTGAGT
Source organism: Armatimonadota bacterium (assembly GCA_019348365.1). Classification (GTDB taxonomy): domain Bacteria; phylum Armatimonadota; class DTGP01; order DTGP01; family JAHWJO01; genus JAHWJO01. Next base: position 772 of record JAHWJO010000024.1, read on the forward strand.
GGCCGCAGTCAGGCGGAAGCGGGGGGCCAGCGGAGGGGCGCCGTCGGGACCGACGGCTTTCAGGCGCAGGTTCAGGCCCGCCACTTCGGAGACGGCTTCGGTCAGGGAGATCATCACCTCCCCGGCTTCCCCGGGTCCGGTCCTGCCGCTGCCGATCACAAGCTGCGGCACGATCACGTTGAGGCTGACGGTAGCGAGGGGGCTCTCCAGCGTCCCGTCGGTGGCTCTGTAGGTGAAGCTGTCCGATCCGGTGTAGCCGGGAGTGGGCGTGTAGGTCAGGTGCGAAGCCGTGCCGGAGAGGGAGCCGTGCTGCGGCGGGTTGACCACGGCAAACGTGAGGGGGTCGCCCTCCGCATCGGTGGCGGAGAGTTGGAAGGAGAGGGAGCGGTCCCGGAAGGTGAGGAGGGCGAGATCCAGAGCTTGGGGCGGGTCATTGACGGGAGTGACGGTGAGGGAGACGGTGGCGGTGTTGCTGTCGGCCTTCCCATCATGGGCTTTGAAGGTGAACGAATCGCTCCCGTGAAAATCTTTCGCGGGGGTGTAGGTGATCTGGTTGCCGCTTACAGCGCTGAGGGTGCCGTGGGACGGACCCGTCACAACGGAGTAGGTGAGGGGATCGTTCTCCGGGTCCGAAGCGGCCAGGGTGAGAGTGACGGGGGTGTCCTCGGCAGTGGCCGCGCTCTGATCCTGAGCCACCGGCAGGTCATTGACCGGAGCGACGGCGAGCGTCACCGTCGCCGTATTGCTGTCCCATGTGCCGTCGTTCGCCCGGAAGGTGAACTGATCCGGGCCGTGGTAGTTCGGGTGCGGGGTGTAGGTGAGGTGGGGGGCCGTGCCGGATAGAACGCCGTGGGCAGGCGGCGTCAGGACGACGTACGTCAGAGGTTCTCCGGCGCCGGGGTCCGAGGCGGTGAGGGGGATCGCTTTCGGGGCGTCTTCGTCCAGCGCGATGTTCTGATCCTGAGCGACGGGAGCGGTGCGATTGAGCTTGAGCGTGAGGGTCTGGGGGGAGGAGGCGTTGCCCGCTTTATCGACGGCATGGTAACTGACGGTCGTGAGCCCCTCCGTAGAGATTATGAAAGAGGCGGTATCCCCGTTCACCGTCGTCGAAGGAATAGGCTGAGCGCCGGTCGCCGAGTACTGGATGTGAGCCGGGCCGGAACCGGCATCGGAAGCCGTGAGGGTGAGGGTGACATCGCCGGTGTTCCACCCCCGGTCGTTCGGGGCCGGCGTGGCGGTCGCGGTGACGGTGGGAGGGGCCCTGTCTTCGTCGCTCCCGATAACAAAGAGGCTGCCCCCGGCTTTGAGATGCGGTTGCCCGCTCTGCCAGAAGATCTCGCCGAGGTTGAATCCGATCTCTGTTTCTGTCTTTGCGTTGAAGTCGGTCAGATAAAGTTTATGAGCCCCGAACTTGTAATACACTGAGGTGACAGGACGGCCAAAGATGACCTCCCCATTCGGGCCCAGCGCCTTGAGGCCCGCTCCTTCAGCGAAGAAGCTCACCTTCCGGGTCTCGCCGGCGGGGGATCGCACCCAAACCTGGTTCTTGCTGCTGGGATCTTTTGCCTGATACGCAATCCAGCCATTGTTCAACTGCACCGGGGCGGGAAAAACGGAAGGGTCCGGAATCACGGTAGCGAGGCGGATGTTCCCGGCGGGCGTATGCTGATAGAGGGTGTAATCGGTCGAGGTATTCGTTTCGATATAAACGATGTTCACGCCGTCGGTCCGGGCATATCCCTCCTTTGGCTGGGCGATCTGGATCAGAGATCCCGATCTCCACAGGAGGAGGTCATACGTCCCGGATGGATTCGTACTCACATATCTCTTCAGCAGCACGTCGCCATTCGGGCCAACGTCGGTGGGATTGATATAAGGCTGCGTGGTGATCGTGGTCTCCGCCCCGGTCACCAGGTTCCGAAGGCGGATCTCGCTGCTGAGATTCTTCAAAACGGCATAATCCCCCTTGACCCATAACTGATCATAATTTCCGACCGGGATCCGCTGGCCGTCTCGCCACTCGTAAACAGTCGAACCCGATTTATAGATCGCGCCCCGGGGAGTCAAGTAGGCGTAAGGGGTTCCGTTGGTGTCATTCGGATCGATCGCCACATCTTCTCCGGTCCTCCGATCCCGAATGCGCAGGGCGTTCACTTTCAATTCTGAGGGGGCTCCCTCGGTCTGGTAGAGGAGGCGTTCGGGCGTCACATCCCGGATGTACGTGGCCGGAACTTTCTCCAATTGCCGGAAGCCCTTGTCCGGCACGACGGTGATCGGGACCGTCTTCCAGATCCGCAGCGAGGAGGTTCCTGCAAACACCGCCACCTTATAGTCGCCCAGTGGGAGGTGAGATGTGGGCCGGACCACGTCCAGCTTGAGCACCCCCGGCGACTCCACGCAGGAGGGCATGCTGGCATCGCACCGGGCAAAAAAGGGCGTGCGATGCCCCGGATCGATCTCCGTCTCGATGTAGTCGCAGCTCCGGCATCGCGCGGTCACGCGCAGCTCGGATCGGGCGATCTCGCCGGGCTGGGGGGCGATGATTTCGATGGTGGGACGGATGAGGGTGAACGTCACCGAGTCCGTCGCCACATTGCCTCGCTGGTCTTCCACCCGCGCGGTGGCTGTGTACTCCCCGGAAGGCATATCAGTGAAGCTGACCGACCGTACGAACTGCTGGTACTCCTTGACACTGGTATTGAGCTGGACGGAGTAAGTCTTGACCGCGTAGGTAGTTTGCAATTGCGCGAAGACCAACACGTACCCGAACTCATTCGTGATCACTTGCCCGGGAGTGGGGGAGGTGATCTGGAGCGTCAGCTGGGCCTGCGCCCGCGAAGGGAGAAAGAGAAAGGACAACAGGAAGCCGACAAAAACGGCCCTCCACAGCGGCAGGCACAGGCGACGGACGGCAGAGCGAGCGGTCATCAGCGTTTCTTGCCTTTCTAACAGGTCTTCCTGTCGATTTTTCTCATCGGGTGCATGAATGCAAGCCTCGGGAGATCGGGAGACGAGCCCCTCTTCTTCTGACCGTTGCTCCGCTCGCTTTGTTTCCTCCCATTGCCTCAATTTTGCAGAACGCCTCATAGCGCGGAACAGCCATGTTCCTATTCATCCTTAACGCGCAACCTGCCTTCCTCTCCCTCCCGCAGCTCCTTCTTCGCTCACGCTCTTCCCCTTGCGGCCCGGCACCTGGAGGCGTATCCGTCGAGGCTGACCGCAGCAACACCGAGACGATGATCTTCACCGCGTGGGAGCGTGGGATGGAAATGGAGCTGACCCCCACGCCATTTGGGGGTGAATTCGAGGATCAATTCAATGATCGCTTAGAGGAGTACATCACTGTCGCGCGTGGATGGGCATCCCGGCATGCAGCCCGTCTGGCCGATCCGTAGGGCGCATTTCAAAATGATCAAGATCGACACCCGGCGACAAGACTCACTACGGATACGGTTCATATGAACGAAACCGGCAATCAGCTGAAGGAGCGGAGGGCTCCTCGCTCCGCGCATGCCGGATGCCCGGACCGGCGAAGTCTTCCGACTCTGATTCGCAAAGCAGAGCGTTGGGAAATTGGGGAGGGGCCGGAGGAGGGTTTAACTCCCTAATTTCCCAACTTCCCCTCATGACTTCTGCTTGCGTTCGCTTCGTACGTCGTGGTCCGAGAGGAGGATGGAGATGACGAGCCAAACGCCGCCGCCCGCCGCCAGCATGAAGAGGATCATCGCCAGGCCGGGGTAGCCCCAGATCTGAAAGCGCGTCTGCACCTGCATGAGCATGGCCGCGCCGATGATCAACGACGCCAGGATCAGGCCCGTCGTGATCCGGTTCGCGATCTTTTGGAATCCATCGATCAGGGTCAGCTCGTCGATGGCCTCGACGTGGATTCTCAAGTTGTTGTTGGCGACGGCATCGAGGATCTTGTTCACCCGTCCGGGCAATTCCTGGGTGAACTCGCGGGCTTCCATGGCGGTGGAGAAGAGGTTGCTCGGAGACATGCTCTTGAAGATCTGCCGCCGGGTGATCTCCGTCCCGTACTCCCGGATCGCTTCGTTCGGGTCGAAATTCGGGTCGAGGGTGCGCCCAATCTCGTCGAGGTTGAGCAGGGCTTTGCTCAACATCGTCAGCTCCGACGGAATCCGGATCCCGCTGTCGCCGGAGACCTTCGAGAGATCGGCCATCACCTGCCCGATCTTGAAATTCGCGACGGTGACGTTCTGGTTTTGGTTCACCAGGTCGGCGACCCGTTTTTTATAGGTCTTCTCGTTGAAGTCCTCCGTTTGTTCCCCGATACGCATGGCGATCTCGGCGGCTTCGTCGGCCCGGCCTTCGCTGACGGCGAGGAGGAATTTCAGGATCTCCTGCTGTTTCACGGGGCCGAGGTAACCGATCATCCCGAGATCGATCAGGGCCACCTTTCCGTCGTCGGTGAGGAGGATGTTGCCGGGATGCGGGTCGGCGTGGAAGATCCCGTCCACGAGGATCATCTTCAGGTACGCCCGGAAGACCTGCTCCGCCATCTCCTTCCCGTCGATCTCCATGCGGCCCAGGGGACTGAGGGCGGTGATCTTTTTCCCTCTGATGTAGTCCATCGTCAGGACGCGGGACGTCGAGAAATCCAGGACGGGGCGGGGTACGACGATCCGGTCGAATTCCTCCAGGTTCTCCCCGATCTGGAGAAGGTTCTGCGCTTCCTGCTGGTAATCCAGCTCCCGCAGGAGATTCTTCTGGAACTCCTCCAGCGACTCGCTGAAGCGGAATTTTCGCCCGAGGTCCGTCGCACTGTCCGCGAGGGCAGCAACGTTCCGCAGCACCTCCATGTCTTCTTCGACCCGTTCGCGGATGTCGGGGCGCTGCACCTTCACCACCACGGGACGGCCGTCCCGCAGGACGGCGCGGTGGACCTGCCCGAGCGAAGCGGTGGCGAGCGGCTCAGCGTCGAATTCCTGATAGGCTTTGGAGATGCGGACTCCCAGCTCGCTCTGGATCGTCTCCTCAATAGCGTCAAAGGAGACGGGGGCCAGCTCGTCCTGCAGCCGGGAGAGCGCCTTGACGTAATCCGGGGGGAGGAGGTCGGTGCGGGAGGAGAGCACCTGCCCGAGCTTCACGAAGATCGGCCCCATCTTTTCGAGATCGTGGGCGAGATCTTCGGCTTTGGGATCGACGGGCGCATCTTCATCAGCCTTGTGGCCGTTTTTATGGCCGTCGCCACCGGAGAGCATGCTTTCGAGGCCGGAATCCTTCAGGAGGTCGCCCCGGCCGTACTTCATGTACAGGCGCGCGAGTTCCTGGTACCGATGGAGATGCTTGAAATGTTCGGGGGTGAGCGTGAAGGCCAAAGAGGTCCTCCGGCGAGGCTCCCCTTGTAGACAATGGGAGCGACAGATCGCCGACATGTGAGTTTGGGAGCACAATTCAGAACTATTTAGAAGCTGAATTATTGTTCCGAATGGCGGGACATCTTAAACCGGAGGCCTCGCGGGCTGTTCCTACACTATCACTCGCCCCCTTCGACACGCTGCTTCAGGATGACGGTCGAGACCATCATGGACCCGTTCCAAACCTCCGAGAGCGCCTCGAATTCCCAGCCCTCCCCGGCGTAATCGTTCAGAACCGCTTCCAGGTCGTGTTCGGGGCGGCCGGGGGGCGGGGCCATGCCCCAGCGCCCCCAACCGGTCCGATGATGATAGAGCACGAGATATTCCCACTTCGCCATGACGGCTCCCCGATGCAAAAGGAGGAGATCCCGATTTCCTCATCAGGATCTCCTTCCAGGTTGGGGATGTTTTCCGTTCTGATGTTCAGCGATGCCTCTAGAATCCGGCGTCGAGCTTCGCCACGACGCGGAGGATCTTGATCGCGTCGTTCACGTTCACCGATCCGTCCTTCACCACATCCGCCGCCTGGGCCTGCTCCGGGGTCAGCTCCTTGATCTGGACCGCCACCTGGAGAGTTAGGACCGCGTCCGATACGTCCACCTGCTTGTCGAGGTTGACATCTCCCGGAAGCGCCGTATCGAATCGGTAGTTGATCGCGGCCAAGGAATCCACCCGCCCGAAGCCGAATTCCTTGTCTTTCCCTTCCGGCCCCAGATCGACCGCCGTCTTTTCTATCGCTTCCCGGACCTGATCCGCCGTGTAGTTCGGATGGGCCGACCAGACCAGCGCGGCCACGCCGGAGACGAGCGGCGTCGCCATCGAGGTCCCCTGCACGCCCTTGAAGCCACCTTTCGCCAGCGGGTAGGTGCTGTATATCCAGGCGAGGGGGTTATCCGGGACTTCATCATCGCTGGTGACCCCGCCCGGAGCCGCGACGGAGACGTAATCCTGGATTTGCGAGAAGGGCGAGCGCGTATCGTTCTGAGCAAGGGCCCCGACCGCCATCACGCCGGGGTACGCAGCGGGGTAGCTGATGGGATTGCCTTCCTCCGCCTCGTTGCCCGCCGCCGCCAGGATCAGGCCGTTCCGGTCCCTCACGTATTTAATCGCATCGGTGGTGACGGTAGTCGTGTCGGCTTCTTCCCCTCCGAGGCTGAGGTTGAAGATCTTCGCGCCGCGATCCGCCCCCCAGACCATTCCCTTCGCAATGTCGCTGTCTGCCATGCTTCCATCCGCGCCGGAGACCTTGATCGGCATGATCTTTGCACCCCAGCTCACTCCCGCAATCCCGATCTCGTTGTTGGACATGGCCGCTGCCAGCCCCGCCACATGGGTCCCGTGCCCGTCCGCATCGGTGGGCGGCTCCGCTTCGTTCACGGGATTGTAGCCGGGCACCAGCTTATCCTTCAGATCCGGGTGCTCCAGGTCGATCCCGGAGTCGAGGACGGCGATGGTGATCTCCTCTGAACCGGTGGTGATGTCCCACGCCTCCGGCACCCGCATTTTGGAGAGATACCACTGGTGAGTGGCGAAGAAGAGGTCGTTCGAGGTGCCGAGCGGGCGGAAGAGCGTGTCTACAATCGCGTAGGCCACCTCCGGGCGAGCTTCCAGGCGGCTCGTCCATTCTCTTTCCTGCCCGGCCGGGACGGCGAGCACTTCGACCTGGATCTGCGGGATACGCTCGATGCGAGAGAGGCCGGTCTGGGCGAGGAGGCGCGATGCATCCGCTCCCGCCTGGAGGCGCACCAGCACGCGACCGGGCTTGTAGGAGGGAGCCGGGGGAGGGGCGAAAAGGCCGGTGGAAATCCCGGCGTGCGCGGATGCGGAAACCGCTGCCGCAAGGATCAGCGAGGCGCAGAACTTTTTGAGATTCATTTTTCTCCGATAAAGCCCGATCAAGAAGTAACTGAGAGAAGAAGCAGATATAGAGGAGACGCTAAGGATCTACTCTGCCAGTCTACAGCAGCAAGCAGTCAGGGTCAATATCGGGTGTCGGGTTTGTTTCATTGCTGTGGCCCCGGCGGCTTCAATGTTGGGTGTGAAATGCGGGAGTGGCCGGCGAATGAATTCGCAGCAACAACAGCACGAAGTCGCCCTCCGGCGACTCCACCTCCAGCCCTGACTTCTTCCGATCTCTTTTGAAGGGCTGGAACGAGAGTCCGCGCAACGAGAGTCCGCGTAGAGGCGGGAGGAGAGTCTGCGTAGGCGGAAAGATCGTTCTCAGGCGCGGGGATATTTCCAAGGCCCCCGGTAGTCACGCCGGAGGAGCCGGTTCGCCTGGGGGTCGCCGGGGATGACCTCTTTCTCGCCGTCCCACTTCACGCTGCGGCCCAGCTTGTAGCTGAGCATGCCCAGCAGCGCCAGGTTCGTCGAGCGGTGGCCGATCTCGATGTCGCAGACGGGCCGCTTGCCGGTCTTGATGCTCTGAACGAAATCCGCCCAGAGCTCGGGGATGTTCTGCTGATCGGGCTCGTGGAGCTTCGGGGCTTCGTGAACGACGGGGCGGCCCTTGTTGCTCGGGTAGAAGGTCCAGCCGTCCAGCCAGCCCATGTGGAAAGTGCCTTCCGTACCGTAGAAGTAACAGCCGATGTTGTGCTTTTCGGCCTCGTTGCCCGCGTACTGGCGGTGCTCCCACGTCGCGGTGAAATTGTCGAATTCGTACGTGACGACCTGCGTGTCGGGCGCGGTGGTGCTGTCCTGCTTGATGTGGCGCGCGCCGGTGGAGGAGACGGACCGGGGGTACTTCTCCTCGGTCCACCAGAGGATCTGGTCCATCCAGTGGATGCCCCAGTCGCCGAGCTGCCCGTTCGCGTAATCGAGGAACTGCCGGAACCCCCGGGGATGGATGGCGCGGTTGAAGGGGCGCAGGGGAGCGGGGCCGCACCACATGTCCCAGTCCAGTCCCTCGGGCGGCTCCGAATTGGGGGTGGGCCGTCCGGGGCCGCCGGGGTAGTGGACGAACGCCCGCACCATCCCGATCTCCCCGGCTTTGCCCGACTTCAGGAACTCCATTCCGGAGATGTTGTGCGGCGACACCCGGCGGTGGGTCCCCACCTGCACGACGCGGTCGTGCTTGCGGGCGGCGTTCACCATGGCGCGTCCTTCCAGGATCGTGTGGCCGATGGGCTTCTCGACGTAGACGTGCGCGCCGGACTCCACCGCCGCGATGGTGATGAGCGGGTGCCAGTGGTCCGGCGTGGCGACGATGACGATTTCCGGCTTCTCTTTCGCCAGCAGCTCGCGGTAGTCGCCGTAGGTGCGGGGGCGGTCGCCGGAGAGCCGCTCCACCTCCTGTGCGGCGGGGTTCAGCTGGTTCCGGTCCACGTCGCAGAGCGCGACGACGCGGGAGTCCCCGGCGGCCATGGCCGTTCGCAGGATGTTCATCCCCCACCACCCGGAGCCGACGAGGGCGGTCTTATAGGTTCGGGAGGCGGCGGCGTTCGTGGCCCCCAGCAGGGGCAGCGCGGAATAGGCCAGGCTGGCGTGGGCGGCGGTTTTCAAAATCTCTCGACGATGCATAGGAAGGAACCTCTGGGGGACAGTTGGGGAGTCGCCCTCACCCCCGGCCCCTCTCCCAATGCTGGGAGAGGGGAGCCGAAGGCATAACTCTGAGGGGGAGGATACAATCGGAATTGATTTTCGTTCAGTCCCGATTCTCGTCTATACGATCCAAATAGAACCTCAATCCGAAGGAATTCATGACCTGATTAGTCACCCCTCTCCCAGCATTGGGAGAGGGGTCAGCGCGAAGCGCGGGGGATGAGGGCCAGAACCCATGACGAGACAAATAGATAACGGGAACCCCCCAATGATCGGGCGATTCGATTATAACCCGTCTCCGCCGATCACGCGAGGGGGTGGCTTTCATCGGGCCGATTCTTTCTATCCGGTGTAGTCGTTAACCCTCTCGGTCCCACTCGGCGAGGAACGGCGCGACCGCCATCGGGGCGGGATCGACGTGGGATTCCGCCGTCCGTACGGCTGCCAGCAGCGCGTTCACATCATCGTCCGTGACGAACGCGTGCAGGGAGACGCGCACCGCCGGGGGATGCGGCTCCGGGATCCAGCGCGTCACGATCCCCGCCGATTCCCAGAGGTGTTTCACCACGCGCGGCGGGTGCAGGTCCCCGATCCGGAAGGCGATCAGGCCGGACCCCGCCTCGGGATCTTCCGGGCCGAGGAGGCGCACCCCCGTTATCCGTTTCAACCCATCGCGGGCGAGGGCGCTCACCTCCCGTATCCGCTCCGCAAGGGTGGAGGGTCCGTGCTCCTCCAGGAATTCGAGGCTCGTCTTCAGCGCCAGCAGTGCGGCGGGGTCCCGCGTGGCGACCTCGAACTTGGCGGCGGACGGCTTGAGGCGATAGTTCCCCTCGAAATCGAACCCCATGTCCCCGGCCCAGCCCACGCGGTCGGGCCGGAGGCGCTGCGCCCAGTCGCCGTGGAGGTAGAGCGTCCCGGTCCCCTCCGGCCCGAGCAGCCACTTCTGACCCGGAATCGCGACGAAGTCCGCGCCGAGCGCATCCAGCCGCAGGGGGAACTGCCCCGCCGACTGCGCCGCATCCGAGAGCACCGCCACCCCGGCCTCGTGCGCCCGCTCGATCAGCCGCTCCAGGGGCAGCACCCATCCGTCGATGTAGGAGACGTGGCTGAGGACGAGCAGCCGCGTCCGGGGCGTGAGCAGCCGCTCGAACTCCTCCAGAGGGTCTCGCCCATCCAGGAGGCGCATGACCTTCAGCCCCAGCCCGCTCCCCTTCGCTTTGTGATAGACCGGCAGCACAAGGCCGCTATGCTCCAGGTCGGTGGTGACGATCTCGTCGCCGGGCCGGAAGTCGAACCCGTTGAGGACGATGTTGATCCCCTCGCTGGTGCTGTGGGTGAGGACGTACTGGCCGGGCCGCCCCCCGAAGAACCGGGCCAGGGCACGGCGCAGGTCCGCCTCCCCCCCGAAGTATCGCTTCACGGCCTCGTAGGAGCCCGGTCCCCGCGCACTGCTCCAGCGCAGGTACTCGCACTGGGCATCCAGGGAGCGGCGCGGCCACGGCCCCGACGTGCCGACGTTCATGTACCGCACGTCGGGGTCCAGCACGAGTTCGGAGCGGAAGGCAGAGGGGGAGAAATCGGGCATGGGTGGGTGGGTGGATGGAGTCGGGGGAAGAGTGTTATCACCGGATGAGGAAGATGGTTCCTCGTTGCTCGTACGCCGGTAGTTGCCCGGCGACTCCAGTCGCGGGCAACAAGGACGCGAAGTCGGCCTACGCCGACTTAAGGCTTATCTTCAGCCCATCCTCTCATGCAAGCTGGTCGTTAAGTCCCCGCAGGGGGACTTTGCGCCGTTGTTGCCCGCGACTGGAGTCGCCGGGCAAAAGCCAGCGTACAAGAATCCCCCAATCCAGCGGTAACAGGTAAGGCGACCCTGGTTATTCCGGTTATTCCTGCGGGGCCGGGGAGACCGGCGGGGCTTCGCGGGTGGCGTCCAGCAGCTCTTTCACCCGGCGCGGCAGCTCGTCCAGCTCGACGAACTGCTGCTCCGAGGTTTGCAGCCATCGGACCGTCGCCGCCCCTTTTGAGAGCTCGTCATCGCCGAGCAGCAGCGCCAGTTGCGCGCCGGAGCGGTCCGCCTGTTTCATCTGCGACTTGAGGCTGCGGGAACCGTAACTCATCTCAGAAGCGATCCCGTCGCGCCGGAGCTGCCCCAGCACCGACACGCCGAACTTGTGGGCCGCCTCCCCCATCGTGGCGACGAAAACGTCCGGCCGGGGGCCTGAAGCGACGGGGCGAATCCCGTCCGCCGCCATTGCCTCCAGCACCCGCTCCATGCCGCTGCCGAAACCGATCCCCGGCGTGGGCGGGCCGCCCAGCTGCTCCACGAACCCGTCGTAGCGGCCCCCCGCGAGCACGGTGTCCTGCGCGCCGAGTCCCGCGTGCTTGAACTCGAAGGCCGTCTTGGTGTAATAGTCCAGACCGCGCACGAGCCGCCGGTCCACCTCGAACTCGATGTCCAGATCGAGGAGATGATTTTGCAGCCGGGCGAAATGGTCCTGGCACTCCTCGCAGAGGTATTCGAGCATCACGGGCGCGTCCGCCGTCAGATCGCGGTCCCCCTCGTCCTTCGAGTCGAGGATCCGCATCGGGTTGGTCTCGAAACGGCGCTGGCTGTCCTCGCTGAGCCGGGGGAGCAGGGGCTGGAGGAATGCCTGGAGCGCCTCCCGGTAGGCGGGGCGACAGTTCGGGCATCCGACCGAATTAATAGAAAGCGCCGTTCCCGTGAGTCCCACGTCATCGAGATAGTGCCGCCCGAAACCGATGATCTCCGCATCAAGGGCGGGGTCCTGCGACCCGATGGCCTCGATCCCGACCTGGTGGTGCTGGCGGTAACGGGCTGCTGCGGGTCGTTCGTACCGGAAGTTTGGGGCGATATAGCACAGCTTGGCGAGGGGCATGGTGGCGTTCAAGCCGTTCTGGAGGTAGGCGCGCACGACTCCCGCCGTCCCTTCGGGACGCAGAGACAGGCTTTGACCGCTTCGGTCCTCGAACGTGTACATCTCCTTGCGGACGATGTCCGAGGATTCCCCGGAGGTTCGGGCAAAGACCTCCGTGTGCTCGAAGACGGGGGTGCGGATCTCCTGATAGCCGTACAGGCGGGTGACGCGGCGGAACTTCTCTTCCAGCCAGTGCCACAGGGGCGTTTCGTCCGGCATGATGTCGTGAGTGCCGCGCGGCGCAGCGTATTGCATGAGTCTCGGTCCTCCTTCAGCGTTCTCTTTAACGGTTATGGTAGAGGGCTCACGCGGGGAATGCAAATCATGCTGCACCTCATGCGGAGGAGGGTCGGACCAGGGTCCCCTCAGGCAGCCGGAACGGATCCGAAACACGGTTGCGCGAGACGCGGTCAGAACAAGAAAGCCCGGTCATGGAAGCGAGGGATGGGACTCGGAATTCGGTTCGCAGCGTTGGATTGAGGGGCAGTTCGTGGAGAAGCGGGGAAGTTCAGATGCCGGAATCGGGGTCGCTGATCATTGTAAAGCAACGCTGCGCATCCGCCCGAACCATTTCTTCTTTTACGTGGAGTCGCCGCTGTAAATATCGCCGGATAAACTCTTGTCGGCGCATTTTCTTTAGAATGCTCAGCCAAAACTGCGGCGGCATGGGGGATTCGCATGGGGGTCCATGCGGGTCAAGCGGGGGAGATTCAAAAGCAGGAGACGAGGTTCGAACTCGCGACCTCCTCCTTGGCAAGGAGGCGTTCTACCACTGAACTACTCCTGCATGTTTATCGGTTGCAGGCCGGTTGCAAGACCTGATCCTTACACACTCGAACGTCAGGCCACTCTTGCAACGGTTCTATTATTTTCCAAATCGGCGCTGCTGTCAAGCCCGCCGAGCCCACAAACCCGCGTCTCCTGACCGTTTCATCCCATAGATCCGGCGTTGAAAACGATCTACTCTTCTTCTCCCTCGCTCACCCCCGCCCGGGACGGCCCGTCCAGCAGCAGGAGAGGTCAACCCCTTGACTGCTTATCTGGTCTCTGGTATAATCCTTGGTGTCTGGGATTCTCTGTAATATCGGGTTTTCATGGCTCCCGTCACGGACAGGCGGCGTTTCGGAAAGGAGATCGCGCATGCTGGCGGATTGGGTCCAATGGTACTACCTGATCTACCTGCTGCCGCTGGGCCTCGCGTTCGTTCTTCTCCTGGCTTCTGCTCTGGCGTCCGGAGGAGACGGCGATGGCGATGCCGATGCGTCCGGCCTCGATACCGGCGATGCTTCTCACGATTTCGAGGGCCTCACCGCCGATGCCCCGGCCATGGAGGGCATGGCGGACGCGCACGGGCCTTTCGACGGGCATCTCCTCTCCGTCGAAACCGCCCACGCGACGGATCCCCATGCCGACTCCGCTCACCACGAGTCGCACGATTCCTCGATGGGGCAGCAGTTGCTGCTTTTTTTCGGGATCGGGCGGGCGCCCCTGACCCTGCTCCTTCAGGGGTTCCTCCTCACCTGGGGTGTGGTGGGGTTCTACGTCACCCGGATGCTCTCCGAGCAGTGGCGCGATCCCGCCTGGTTCGTGCCGGTGGGGATGGTCACGGCCGGATTGAGCGGATTGCTGGGGATGAAGCTCCTCGGCGCGGTCGGCTCCCGTTACCTCAAGCCCGTCGAATCGTATGCGATGCGCCAGGACGACCTCCTGGGCGAAATCGGGACCGTGATCTATCCGGTGACGGAGACCTCGGGCCGCGTCCACGTCTACGACCGTCACGGCACGCTTCACATCGAAAGCTGCCGGATCGGGCCGGGGGAGGAGGCGATCCCCCGGAACGCCAAAGTCCTCCTGGTGCGCCACGACCCCCAGCGGGACCTCTACCGGGTGGAGCTTTCACCCCTGTAAGGAAGGCTTACTCTCGCCTCATTTTGAGGCGCATGAAGCGGGGCAATCGGGCCGGGGAAGACTTCTTCCGCCGCGCCACCCCGCAAGGATCGCACCATGACCCCCCGACCGCCGGCGGATTTCCCTCCGTCGAGCGTAATAACGAATCGATACCCCCACGGCTCTTTCGCTCTATTCCCAGGGGTACGCCTCGATTCTCCCTCGCCCGTTTCTGAAGCCCTGCCGCTGCGGAGTTGTTCACGGGTATCATTGACTCCCCGTTGGAGTCGGAGGAGCGCCACACCCCGCCCCGCTCCCCTCTCCGTCCCGAATCCTGCGGGTCGGCGGCCGTACCCGCTGGACTTCCTGCGAGCCTTCTCCGGCAAGCCGCCGCCCATGACGTTCAACCCTCTCGCCATTCCACCGAGGAAATGGTATAAAGGGGATAATGGAAGGAAGGCTCCCTTTGGACCATCAAGGTAAACCCCGCATCATCCTCCGAAAGGGGAAAATCCCGGACCCTCCTCCCCCGGAGGAAGCCGATGAAGACTCCTCCGGGCCGGGGAAAATCGATACCCCGGTCATCGTAAGGAAAACCCTGTGGCCTCCCCCTCCATCCGAGGCCGCGATGGCGGGGAATCCCGCTTCATCCCGGTTGGACTCCGATCCCTCCGGCGAAGGAGCTTCCGGCGATCCCCCTCCGAAGACGGATCTTGCAACGACTTTTCGCTCGACCCCCGGTCGGCAGCAGCCGACCCCGCCCCCGTCTGGGGGAAGACGGGAACGGCCTTCACCGAACGTTTCTCGGACTCCGGTCCGAAAGGAAGGAACTAATTCGATGGGACTGATTCTGGTCCTGCTCGGTTTCGCGCTGATGTTCGCGCCGCTTTTCGCTCCCCAGGTTTCCGGGGTTTCCGCCATCCTCGTGAGCGTGTTCGGGATCCTCGTGGCCCTGATGGGCGCGCTGCTCACCCTCATCACGCGGGTCTACCAGAAGACGAGCGCCGATCAGGCCTTCGTCCGCACCGGCATGGGCGGCTCGAAAGTCGTCATGGACGGCGGCACGCTCGTCCTACCCGTCGTCCACCGGCGGGTGGATGTCAATCTCCGCACGATGAAGCTCGCGGTCAACCCGTCGGGGCGCAGCGCCCTCATCACCCGCGACAACCTGCGCTCGAACGTCCTCGCCCAGTTCTATATCCGGGTGCAGGCGGATCACAGCCACATCCTCAACGCGGCCCGCTCCCTCGGCGAGAACAGCGTCAATGAAAAGACCGTCGAGGAATTGGTGAACGAGAAACTGATCTCCGCCCTCCGCGCCATCGCCTCCCAGATGGACCTGTTCGAGATCCACACCAAGCGCGACGAGTTCGCCGAAAAGGTCAAGGACCATGTGAAGTCCGACCTCGAAGCGAACGGCCTCCTCCTCGAATCCGTCACCATCTCGGAGCTCGACCAGACGGACCCTGCGGAGTTGTCCGACGATAACGTGTTCGACGCTCAGGGCAAGCGCAAGATCACCGAGATCACCACGGCGGCCATCGTCGAGCGGAACCGGCTGGACCGGGACGCCGAGCGCCAGCGCCGCGAGAAGGACGTGCAGACCCGCCAGCAGGTCCTGGAGCTGGAGCGGCTTCAGGCGGAAGCCGAAGCCCAGCAGGCCACCGAAATCGCCAAGGTCCGCGCGGACAAGGAGCGCGAGGCCCAGGAAGCCCAGATCGCCCAGACGCAGGCCGTCGAGACCGCCAGGGTCCTCCAGGAGCGCGCGGTTCGGGCCGCCGCCATCGAGCGGGACCAAGCCCTTCAGACCGCCTCGGTCGAGCGGGAGAAGGCGGTGGAGCTGGCCAACCGGCAGAAAGAGATCGCCGTCGCCGAGCAGGAAGCCCAGCGGGCGCTCGCCGAGCAGGCGGCGCTTCAGGCCAAAGCCGAACGGGAGCGCGCGGCGCAGGAGGTCGTGACCGTCGAGCAGATCGCCCAGGCCGACCGCGAGGCGCAGAAGCAGGTCATCGGGGCGAAAGCCTCCATCGAGCAGGACAAGATCCGCCGCCAGACCGAGGCGGAGGTCACCGCTTACGCGCAGGTCCAGCAGGCCGAAGCCGAGCGGGAAGCCGCGTCGAAACAGGCCGAAGCGAAGCTCCAGATCGCCCAGGCGGAGGCCCAGAGCCGGGAGCTGGTGGCGCGGGGCGAAGCCGCCCAGCAGCGGGTCCCGGTGCAGATCGCCCGCGAGCAGGTGGCGGTGCAGGAGGCCCAGGTCGAGGTCGAACGGAAGGCGCTGGAGAACAAGCAGACTTACTCCGCCGCCGCCATCGAGTTCGAGGTGCAGAAGCTCCGGATCACGGCGGAGAAAGAGGTGATGATGGAGGCCGCCCGCGCCATGGGCGAAGCCCTCTCCAAGGCCGACTTCCGTCTTTTCGGCGATCCGCAGTCCGCCGCGCAGATGGTGGAAAACCTCGCCCGAGGCATGGGGTTCCGCTCGATGATCAACGGCTTCCTCGGAGATACCGCCTCCACGAACGGCAACGGCCACAGCCCCAACGGGTCCGGCGGGGACAGCCTGACCGCCCTGGTGGACGGCCTGAAGGACGTGGTGAAGCCGATCCTCCAGCGCGAGACCGGCAAGGAGGTGGACCCCGCGACCGTGGAGGCCGTGGTGCAGGCGGTCCTCGCCGCGCAGGCCGCGACGCCGGGGGCGGCAAAAACCGAAGTGAAGGCCGCCGCGCCCGTGACGCATGGAGACGGCGATTCCCCGGCCCCGAAAGGGAACCCGGCCCTCACCGAGCCCAAAATCACCGGCAAGTAAATCGGGACTCTATCAGAAGCGGACTCCCGCCGGATAGTGAGTAAAAGAAGGCGAATAAAAGAAGGGAGGAAGGATCTCTGAGGATCCCTCCTCCCTTTCTCTTGCCCTCGTCATCAGGCCTGGGGGACTTCTGAAGGGGGCGGGACACACGCAGCACGGCTTCGAGGCGCTCTTCTTCTGAATGAGGAATTTGGAAATTGGGGAGTCGGGGAGTTGGGGAATTAGGAACCCTTCTCTATGAGGAAAGCAGGAGGTCAAATTTCATCACTCCGCATTTATCCTTCATTCCACATCGAATAAGAGGGTGGGATCGATGGGGTAGGCCCCCATCCGCGAGCCGTACAGGGTGATTCCGCCC
>JAHWJO010000301.1 GCA_019348365.1 Armatimonadota bacterium
GCCTCATCGGCGTGGGACTGCTCGTCTATTTCCTCTACCGTTCCCGGTTCGTCCTCGTGACGACGCTGATGGGGGCACTCATCGCCCTGGTCCTGAACCCGCTCGTCGATTCATTGTGCCGCAAGGAATTCCTCGGTCTGAATCCCCGCGCCAAGCGGTTCGCCATCACGTTCCTGATCTTCGTCTTCCTCTTCGTCGTCGTGGGGTACTCCGTCTATTTCCTGATGGTGCCGTTTCGGGAAGAGATCCGGCGCTTGTCCTTGGCGCTGGATACGCAGGGCGGGACCTTGCAGGAATCGGTGAGGAACGTCCAGGCTTGGTATCAAAGCCTGCCTACGGGAGTGCGGGACTTTATCGCGGGACAGGCCGGGGCGGTCGGTCCGAGGGTCGCCGAAGGGCTGCGGGTACTGCTGGGCAGTACCCTGGAGTGGCTGGCGCACATCGTCGAACTGATCACCGTCCCCGTGCTCGCCTTTTACTTCGTCCTCGACAGTAAGCCCCTCAAGCGCGAGTTCCTGTACCTCGTCCCAAAGCGGTGGAATCGGGATGCGATCATCCTCCTGCGAGAGACGGCTATCATCCTCCAGGCATACGCGATCTCGCAGATCATCCTCTGCCTCATCGCGGGGGTCGTGGTGGGGGCGGGCCTCTGGATGATCCATGTGAAGTACGCCCTCACCCTCGGGGTGCTGGCCGGGATCACCCGCGCGATACCGATCCTCGGCCCGATCATCGGCGGCATTCCCATCGTCATCCTCTCCGGGCTGCAATCGGTGCAGAGCGGCGTGGCGGTGCTGATCTTCTTCTCGCTACTCCACCTCGTCGAGAGCAAGATCATCATGCCCAAGCTGCTGGGCGAGTCGCTGCACCTGCATCCGGCCATTATCCTGATCGTGCTTCTCATCGGGGCCGAATTCTTCGGGGTGCTGGGGATGTTCCTCGCCACGCCGGTGGCGGCGCTCTTGAAAGTCATTTACGATTATTACGTGCTCCGGCGGCATCATCGGAACCGTTCGCTGACACCTCCCGCCCCGGTTTAAGAGCCTCTCCGAAAAGTAGCGCCCGCGTCTCGCGGGCGTGCCGCCGGGACGGCGACACTACGATGGGCCGTCCGAACAACAGAGATACAGCCGAGGGAGTCCGATGATCTCAGGATTTTTCGGATAGGCTCTAAACCGCCGGGAGAGGGGTTATCGGGAAAAGCCGCAATCGCCAGCCTAGCTTTTTTGGCGCTATCGAGATTTGTGTGGGTGAGTTGGTAAGTTGGTGGGAAGAAAAATGTGTCTTCCAGAGACCGCCCTATCCTAATCGCTTCATCCCGTATGAAACGTAAACTACTCCGCTGAGGTCACCTCTCCACCAACCCACCAACTCACTTCCAAGTAGAACCTCATTTTAAACCCTTCGGCGCCCCTGAAGCGGGCGGCGTCTCCCCTCCTCAGCCCGATTGCGGGCATGACCGCGTCTGAATACTAGAAAGGCCGATTTTGCCCACCATTCTCTCGCCCCTGCAAGCCATCATCCTGGGCATCGTGCAGGGATTGACCGAATTCCTTCCGGTGAGCAGCACTGCCCATCTCATTCTTTTCCCCTGGCTGCTGGGGTGGAGGGATCCGGGCCAGACCTTCGACGTGTCGCTGCACGTAGGAACGCTGTTGGCGGTGGCGATCTACTTCTGGTCCGATTGGGTCGAGATGTTCACCCGCCGCCACGACCAGCTCAAGCTCGTGGTCGTGGGGTGCATCCCGGCGGCGGCGGCGGGCGTGCTGCTGGAGAAGAAAATCGAGTATCTTTCCCTCCCCGGCGAGTTCCCGTACGCCCCGTTGTTGATCGCCTTTTTCCTGGCGCTGGTGGGCCTGTGGCTCTACTGGGTCGATCAGCATGGAAAGAAGCAGCGCGAGATGGACGGGATGCGGATCCAGGATGCCCTGCTCATCGGCCTGGGGCAGGCGTTCGCGCTGCTGCCCGGCGTCAGCCGCTCCGGCGCGACCATCGGCACGGGGCTGCTGCTGGGGATGACGCGGGAGTCGGCGGCCCGGTTCTCTTTCCTGCTCTCCACCCCGATCATCGCGGGGGCGGTGGCTTACAAGGGACTCAAACTCTTTAAGGCGGGGGTCACGCCGGAACAGTCCACCGCCATGCTGTGGGGGATCCTGGCGTCGGGGATCTCCGGCTACATCGCCATCGCGTTCCTCATGCGCCTGGTCCGCACCCGGAGCTACACGGGGTTCGTCGTCTACCGGATCGTGCTGGCGGTGGGGATCGTGGCGATATGGATTCTGAGGCGATAGAGGTAAAATAGAAGGAGAGGGGGCGAGTCTTCAGCCTGCCCGGCCTCTGCCCCATTCTCCTGATCCGTTGTCGCTTAGTAGGCGTTCACGATCTTCAGCCCCAGCCGCTTGAAGGGATGGCCTGACTTGGAATTGGGGTCGCCCATGATCAGGTAGGCATCCGATCCGTTCCGCAGCTCCTGCCGATACGCGAGGAAGGAGCTGAGCTGCCCCGACTCCACGCGTAGCCGTCCTGCGATGCTCCGTTCCGGCGTGATGTCGTACACGAGGCCGTAGATCGTCTGAGAATCGCCGTCGTCGGCCTTATTCATAGCGGCGGGGTAGTTTATATTATACCGTTCGTGACTGAAGCTGACGGACCACCGGTCGGTGAAGCGCCAGCCCTGCCGGAACCCGTAGAAGCGATAACGCCCCCCGTTGAGCCGCCCGACCCGCAAGAGCAGTCCCCCGTTCTTGTAGATGTCGTTTGTCTTCCACCCGAACGAGTAATCGTTGATCCGGTCCCGGTGCGGCACGCGCACCCCGATCCGGTAGCCGTATTCAAAGGCGAGGTGGTTGCGAGTATTCAGGGAGAACTCCGGGTTCAGCTCCCTCCGGTAGAGCTTCCCGGTATCCTCGAAGCTGTAGTAGTCGAAGTCCATGTTGACGCGCCAGTTCTGGAGGAACCCCCGCTTGTATTCCCGCCCGTAATCGGTGTCGAGCGAGATGCCGTGGTAATTCTTCTCGTTGAGGAAGCCGAGCGCGGGGAAGAAGTCCTTGTTCACGCGGCTGTAGCGGATGTGCCAGCCGGGATGTCCCCAGCCAGCATACCGGTCGAGGTTGAGCTGGTACATCCAGCCGTCGCCGCCCTCATCCCCACCGGAGGTCAGGCTCTTGTAACCCCGCGCGTTGAAGTACAGGCCACCCACCTTCTTCTGCCAGTTCCGGTCCGCCCCGACCCGCAGGACGGTGTTTCGCAGGCCGTCCTCCCCCCTGTGGTGGGCGAACGCGACCCCGGCGTTGGTGGTGGAATCGAGGTCGTAGCCGAAGTTGGCGACGAGGTTGTTGTCCCCCCCGAAGTGGATCGTATCGAACGCGCCGAAGTTGAACTTCCCGATCTTCCCGAACGATTTCAGGCCCACGTCCACTTTATTGATCCGGCGCCCGTAGATCAGCCGCGAATCCTGAAAACTGTTCCCGCCTTCAGTGAAGAAGGGGCGGCGGTCCGGAACGAACCGCTGGTTGTAAGAGAAGTCCA
This sequence comes from Armatimonadota bacterium, assembly GCA_019348365.1. Classification (GTDB taxonomy): domain Bacteria; phylum Armatimonadota; class DTGP01; order DTGP01; family JAHWJO01; genus JAHWJO01. Next base: position 3,529 of record JAHWJO010000301.1, read on the forward strand.
CCGTCTGAACCGCGTCTTCCACGGTCTGGAAGTCGGGGCGGAAGGTGAGGAGATTGGTGATGTTCTGGTCGGTGGTGTACTTGATGTCCAGCCCGGCGGAGCTCTGGATGTTGGATCCGCTCCCGAAGAGGGTGTAAGGCAGGAACACCGGCTTGCGATGAACCTTCGGGGTTTTGAGGCCCTGCCACTCCAATTCCAGCATTTTATTGTGGTAAGAGGTCTGCTGGGGCCACGACGATTCCTGCCCGATGCGCGCCACCGAGCGCCGGAAGATCAGGCCGAACGTGGACTGCCCGGAGGGGTAGCGCAGCAGGGCGAACGGGATCGCCATTTCGGCCTGCCAGCCGGTCGCGGTCTTCTTCGCCGCCGCCTTCCAGTCGCCCCGCCAGCCGACGTTCTGGGTGCTGCCGCCGGGGACCTCCAGGTTGGTGGTCCCCAGGGGGTTCACGCCGAACCAGTAGGAGTTGCGCTTGTCGTTCAGCACGTCGATGCCCAGCGACACCCGGTCATCTTTCCAGAGGTCGCCGTCGCGCTTGGTCTGCTGCGCCAGGATCAGGTCCGGCTGGGCGTCAAAGCACTGCCACGCGATGTAAATCGTGTCTTCGGTGTACCCGAACCGCGCGACGGTGGGGAACGCGGGGGGGCCGTTCTGGTAGGTGAACGGGCCGGTGATGCTCGCCTCTTTCCAGACCGGGTCGTCCAGCTCGCCGTCGATCTTCGGCTCGGCGCTCAGACGGACCGCCGCGAGGGACCGTTCATTTGCGGGGGGAGGAGTCGCCCCGGCGGCCAGGGGGAACACGTCATGCGCGTCGGGGTCGGTCGAGGGCGTCACCGTCGCGGTGGAGCCGGGGATTGCCGGGTCCGCGACGGTCGCATCGGGCGGCGGCGCGGAAGGCGGGTCGGCTTTTCGTACGGCGGAGGCGGGTTCGGGCGCGGGTTCCGCCGCCATGCTCCGGTTGATATCGTTATAGAGAACGCACAGGGACAGCCCCCATGTGAGGAAAATGACATAAGAAGGTTTCAATAGATCCATCCCAATAAATTTAGGTTGCTAACTTACTTTATCCCCTCAGCCGGGTGGCCCAGCCTTCCCTGAAGCGCCGGACCCCATTGGAGGAAGCGAGAGCGGGAGTCCCCTACTAGGGATCGGCAGATTCGGGGCGGTTGATCAGGAAGGTCGCCGCATCCTCGAAGTAGCGCCGCATCGTAGTACGAGCCGGTTCCTGGATTCCGACCTCCTCCATGGCATCGGCCATATGAGCGACCCATGCATCCCGCTCGGCCTTCCCGATGGAGAACGGCAGGTGTCGCATCCGCAGGCGGGGATGCCCGCGCTTCTCCGAATAGGTAGTGGGTCCTCCGAAGAATTGCGCGAGAAAGAGGGCCTGTCGCTCCCGCGCCGGGGCCAGGTCCCCCGGCATCATGGGGCCGAGGAGGGGGTCCGCCTCAAACCGCCGGTAAAAGGCATCGGCGAGGCGGCGGAAGGTTTCCATCCCGCCCACCTGCTCGTAGACGCTGGAAAACGTGCCGGTAAAGGCGATGATGCTGGATGTCGGTTTCTCCATGGCCTTTTATTATCTCAATCCCAAGGCCGAATTGTCCAGACCCCGCAAATAGAGGCGGGTCTCGTTTTACAGCAGCCCGGCTTCCTCATCAGATTTGCGGTAGATCCCGGCGGTGAGTCGCGGCAGATCCGCCACGTCGAACGGGGCCGTAAAGCCCTCTGCCAGATCCACGTTCCGGTCCACCTCCTCCGGAGAGCGCATCCCGACGTTCGCCACGTGTACCCGCGAGTCGGAGAGGACGAACTGGAGCGCTACGGTGTAAGCGTCTTTCGCCTCCTGCCACTCCGGCGCGAGAAAAGCGATCAGCCGCTGGAAGATCCCGGAGGTCATCGGGCGCATGACCGCGACTCCCATGCCCGCATTCCTGGCTTCGTTCAGGGCGTGGAGGGCGGCCCCTTGATGGATCAGATTGTACCGGAGCTGCGCTACCTGGAACTGCCCGGAAGCGATGAGGGGCCGTCCCGTCCACGGCTCTTCCGTGGTGAAGCCGATAAAGCGGACCTTCCCCTCCTCCTTCAGCCGCAGCAGAGCGTCGAGCGGGCCGCCGTGGAGAACATGCTCCACATCGCTCGCCTCGTACATCCCGCCGTGGAACTGGATCACATCCACGTAGTCCGTCCGGAGCCGCTCCAGGCTGGCGTGAACGCTCTCCCTTACCTGCTCGGCGGTCTGGTTCCGGTAGCCGCATTTCGTCGCCAGGATCACCGAATCCCGCCGCCCTTGCAGCGCCTCTCCGAAGATCGATTCACTGTTCCCGTCGCCGTAGCTCGGGGCGGTGTCCAAGTAGTTCACCCCCCGCTCCAAAGCGCGACGGAGGGTTGCGATGGCCGTCCTTCGCCCTTCCGGAGTCCAGGGGTCCCATCCGGCGGAGAGCTGCCGCCCTCCAAACGGGAACCCGCCCAGGCCGAGGGGCGAGACCTCCAGGCCCGTCTTCCCGAACGCGCGACGCTCCATCACGACCCCTCCGCAGGAGGAGCCGCAATCCCCGCGCGTCCCCCCGACCACATCCCCCCCGGCTCCGGCGGCAAGTTGGTGAGAAAGGCGTTGCCGTGGCCGGGGATCACAATATCCG
>JAHWJO010000302.1 GCA_019348365.1 Armatimonadota bacterium
GCAAACGTCCACGCACGCTTTGTCCTTGGTGCCCACGCAAGGCTCGGTGATGACGTGAGTCACTCTCCGTTTCCTCCTTATGAAAATATGAAAATAACCGACAGACGCTCGTTTTCGGGCGGGAAGAAGCCCGGCGCGCATCGGGGAATCACTCGTTTCCTACCCATCTTAACATCTCGAATCCAGAAAGGCAAAGGGAGTGTGATTTATCCTCTACAATGGCCTTCATGCGGATTGAGCCGGAATTAGACGTCTCGCATTGGTACTCACCCCTCTGACGCTAAGTGTGATAAACTGAGTAAGGAAGAGAGCGTGATCCCGGCGCGTGCCGGCAACAAGCCAACCGGTTCGTGCCCAGAAATCGTACCGATCACCGGGATAGAAGAATCATCGGGAAATTCCGACCATCATTGTAAAGCTGACAGTATCAGGGGAGATAGGGGGGGCAATGCCTTCAACGGAAACACAGGACAGTAAAACCGTCCTGATCATTGACGATGATGCGGACGTGAGGAATCTGGTGCGGGCTGGCCTGGAAAGCCGGGGGACGCAGGTCCTGGAGGCCGCCAACGGGCAGGAAGGCTACGCCCTGGCGTTGCGGAGCAAGCCCGATCTCGTGCTGCTGGACATCCTCATGCCGGTAATGGACGGCCTGACCACCTGCCAGCGCCTGCGCCAGAAATCCACCCTCCCGATCCTGTTCCTCAGCACGCGGGATGAAGAACGGGACATCATCGAGGGGCTGGGGCTGGGAGCGGACGGGTACCTGACCAAGCCGTTCCGGATCGGCGAGCTGGTGGCGCACGTCGAGGCCACGCTGCGCCGGACGGGACAGTACCAGCGGCCCGCCTCCACGGAAAAGGTGTTCAGTATCGGCGATATCGTCGTGAACTTCACGAACATGAGAGCGACGAAAGGCGGGCGGGAACTTCCCCTCACCCCCACCGAATTCCGCATCCTCAACTATTTCAACGAGCATCCGGGCGAAGTGGTCTCCCGCGATCAGCTCCTCGAAGAGATCTGGGGCGAATCTCCCGAAGGCATCCTGACCCGAACGGTCGATACCCATATCGCGCGGCTGAGGAAAAAAATCGAGCCGTACCCGGACCAACCCCAGTACATCCAGACGGTCTCCGGCGTGGGCTATCGAATGATTTTGGAAGAGGACGAGTAAACCCAGGACTGACGCAAAAGTAGGAGCGTAGCGCCGCCGTCCTGGCGGCGTGCCCGCGAGACGCAGGCATTACGTACGATCCATCCCGTGTTCAAGCGTATGTCCTATAAACCATAAGAAATCGGGGGCCATGCCGGTTCTGGCGGCAGATGTGGGAACATTTTACCGATCTGCGCGTCCAATAGAGCAAGGGACCGATTCTGTTGTGCGGTTTCTGCCAACTCGATGAAAATCCCACAATTCCGCCGGCGGTTATGGAATAATGGGACACTCTCTTCCTGTTCTTCTCTCCTCGCTTCGGGCTTCCTCAAGGAGGCAGCGCCGTGGATGCCACCCGCCAGCAAATCGCTCACCTGATGAGGCGAGCCGGATTCAGCTGCAGCGCCGCTGAGCTGGACCGGCGCGCCGCTCTGGGCCTGGATGCCACCCTCTCCGAACTCCTCCATTACGAGAGCCAGCCGGACCTCCCCCCCCTGTTCGACCCCGCTTCCCGTACCCCGGCCACCACTCCTCCGCTGACCATGGGCGACATCCAGTCCTTCTGGATCCACCGGATGATCAAGTCGCCGAGGCAGCTTCAGGAGAAGATGGCGCTCTTCTGGCACGGCCATTTCGCCACCGCGCAGTCCAAGGTGAACAACACGGGTTACATGCTGCGGCAGTACCTCTTCTTCCGGGACCACGCCCTCAGCGACTTCCGGACGATCCTTCAGGGGATCTCGCGCGACCCCGCCATGCTCGTCTGGCTGGATAACATCTACAACACGAAGAAGTCCCCCAACGAGAACTACGCCCGCGAGGTGATGGAACTGTTCAGCCTCGGGATCGGCAATTACACCGAGCAGGACATCCGGCAGGCGGCGCGGGCCTTCTCCGGCTGGCAGGTCAAGAACGGCGAGTTCTGGATCAACATCCGCGACCATGATTTCTCCACGAAGACGGTCTTCGGCGTCTCCGGGCGGTTGAACGGCGACGACATCGTCGACCTCCTGATCGCCCACCCGGCGACGGCCCAGTTCATGGCGCGGAAGCTCCTCCGGTTCTTCGCGTCCGAGAACCCCGCCCCGGAGTGGGTCAACCGCATTGCCGGGGTGTTCCGCCAGACGAACGGCAGCATCCGGTCCACCGTGGAGGCGATCTTCCGCTCGCCCGAATTCTATGCGGCGGACACGAGGAACCGCACCCACAAGAGCCCGGCGGAGTTCGCCATCGGCGCCGTCCGGGAGCTGGAATCCAGCGCCTCTCACTCGGAAGTGCGGCGGCACCTCCGGCTGATGGGGCAGGACCTGTTCAACCCGCCCACCGTGAAAGGGTGGGACGGCGGTCCGTCCTGGATGAACACCTCGACGGTGCTGGCGCGGATCAATTTCGCGGGTTATGTGACGGGCGTCAAGGCGGGCAAACTCGCCGCTACTCAACTCTATCAAACGCTCCTGAACAGCGGCGTGAAGACCCCCGCCGATGCCATCGGCTATTTTGAAGAGCGGCTGAATAGCCTCTCCGTCGCGGCGGAGACCCGCACCGTCCTCACCCGTTACCTCAACTCCACGTCGTCGGGCGTGACCGGGCCGTTCCGGCTCACCCAGGCCTCGGCGGACGTCAAGGTGCGGAACATGGTCCGGCTGCTCGTCAGCTCGCCGGAGTACCAGTTCAACATGGAGTGCGCCGCGCCCCTGCCGCAGCCCGCCCCCGCCGACTCTTCCCCGGAGGCAGCCCCTCATACTCCTCGGCCGGGGCGGAGGCTCTACGGATGAAAACGATGATCGAACCGAGCGCACCGACACGGAGTCCGGCTTCCGCGCCGGAAAGAGGGTCCGAGGGAGGGTCCACGATGGAGATCACCCGCAGAGATTTTCTACAGAACACCTTCGCCGTGTTGAGCGCGACGTCGGCGCTGTCGTTCATGTCTCCCCGCACGGTGCTCGCGCAGGCGGCGATGGACGGGAGCGCCCCCGCCACGCGGCGGCTCGTGCTCGTGCAGCTTCAGGGAGGCAACGACGGCATCAATACGGTGATCCCGTACCGCGACCCCGCCTACACCCGGAACCGCGTCAACCTCCGGTACAACAGCAACGAGGCGCTGCCCATCGGCGGCGGGGGAATGGCACTCCATCCCTCGATGACCGCCCTCCGCGATCTGTATAACGTGGGGCGGGTGGCGGTCATTCAGGGCGTCGGTTACCCCAACCCGAACCGCTCCCACTTTGAGTCGACGGACATCTGGGAGACGGCGGCGGCGGACCCGTATGGGTACAACGCGCGGCTCGGGTGGGCCGGCAAGCTCCTCGACGAGATCCACGACCTACGGGGCGGCCTCACCCAGGGCGTCTCCATCTCGGACCAGCTCCCTCTCTCCCTCATCAGCGAGAAATCGGTCGGGCAGACCATCGACGACGCGGACCAGTACCGGATCCAGGTCAACCTCTCGACCGAGAAAGCGAACCTGCTGACCGCGTACCGGACGATGTACGACCTCGCCGCTACGGAAGCGGATGCCGTTAAAACCGTTCGCCGGACGGGGAGCGACACCTTTTACAGCACGATCCAGTTCCAGGAAGCGATCCGGACCTACCAGTCGTTCGCGTCCTACCCGACGGGAGGGCTGGGGCCGCAGCTCCAGTCCATCGCGAAGATGATCGTCGGCAACTCGCCCACGCAGGTCTATCACGCGATCATCGGCGGGTTCGACACCCACACGAACCAGCGGTACGGCCACGGCCAACTCCTCAAGAACCTGAGCGACTCCCTGGCAGCATTCTATACGGATATGGAGAAGCACAACCGGCATCAGGACGTGACGGTCATCACCTTCTCCGAGTTCGGGCGGCGCACCTACGAGAACGGCAGCTCCGGGACCGACCACGGCGCGGCCAGCGTCATGTTCGTCACGGGCGGGCTGGTGAAAGGCGGCTTTTACGGCAATTACCCCAGCCTCACCGACCTCGACGACGGCGACCTGAAGTTCAACGTCGATTTCCGCTCCGTCTACGCCACGCTCATCCGGAACTGGATGGGAGCGGATGCGACGAAGCTGCTCGGCGCGCCGTACCCGATTCTGGATTTCTTCGCCGGATGAGCGGCCCGCGACCCAGGAGAAGATTCCGGCGCTCCGGTCCGTCCGCGTATAGGGGAAGCGTGGGGAACCGGTTCAAGGGCTCGACCGGAGTCCTTCGGCGTTCGATATTCCTCATGGTCCTCGTCATCGGGCTGTTCGGGGGGATGTCGGCGGCGCGCGCGGGGGAATTCGTCGACGAGTTCAACGGCCCGACACTCCACGCCCTCTGGGAATCCTACCTCCCGAAGCCGGGGCCCGCCCTCAGCTTCGTCAACGGCACGCTCCGGATCGACACCCCCGCCGATACGGCCTATAACCATACCGGGTTTTTTGACAACGCCCCGCAGGTCCGGTTCGACGCGCCGGACGGCGATTTCGATTTCGAGACGCGCCTCACCCTCCCCACCGGCAGCCTGAGCTCGTACCACGTCGGGCTGATGGTGATGTTCTCGCCCAAGGATGCGTACTACTGGGGGCCGTACCAGCGGCCGGACCAACTCCGACTGGAGCGCACCGGATCCCTGAAGGGGACACAGGCGATCACCGGAAATGCGGTGAGCCTCCGCATCCAGCGGATCGGGTCGTCCTTCCGGTTCTTCTACCGGACGAGCGATTCCGCCGCCTGGATGCTCTTCCGCAGCGAAACTGTCTCCGGCGCGCCGTTGAAGGTCGGGCTCATCTCCCGGAATTCCGTCGCCTACGCCCTCCGGGCCGATTTCACCCGGTTCCGCCTCTCATCGGCGGCGCTGAAAGCGGATTTTTCCCAGGGGTGGATCAAGGCGAACGTCCGGAACGGCGCCGCGCCGGTGGACGGCCCGTGGCTGATCGTGCGGAACGCGCAGGGGCGTCAGGTGGGAGGGGCGGCGTACCCCGCGCAGTCGGGCCGGGCGGCGGTCTTCAACCTCCCGCCGGGCGCCTACACCGTCAAGGCCGTGCATCCCTGGATCGATTCCAGCCCGGTTCAGAACGTCACCGTCACGGCGGGGCAGGAGAGCATGGTGGACCTCCAGGTGGTCCCGTGCCCCAGCTTCAGCCTGCTCAGTAATTCGAAAGACGTTCCGGCGCTGACGGGGAACGGCTCATGGAAGCTGCTTCCCGGCCCGTTGAACAGCAACACGCCTGAGATGCGTTTGTACCGGGCTCCCGCGCAGGAGTCCTACACCCCCTCCGGAACGGACGCCACCCTGGGCGGAACGTGGCTCTCCGGCGTGCAGGTCCCGAGGGATTACGGCCAGGCCTCCATCTCGAACAATTCGGTCTTCTGGTACCGGCTGGATATGAACTTCCCCGAGTCGTACCGCCGCTTCATGGACCGGGAATGGATCCTCTCCGGTTTCAATATCGACGACGAAGACTTCACCTATTTCAACGGTCAGCTCGTCGGGGCGACCCGCTCCCGGCCCATGTTCCAGAGCTGGCTGGCGAAGCGGGACTACCGTATTCCCGGCAACCTGATCAAGCCCGGCGGGAAGAACGTGCTGGCGATTCAGGGGCTGCAAGCGCCCGGCGGGGCCGGGATGACGGTCTCCGGGCCGTCTCTGAAAACCCCCTCGGATTCCGCTTCTTACGTCCGGATCTCCCTTCTGGGGCCGGACGACAAGGCGGCGGATGAAGTGAGGGTGAAAGTCACCTCGCTGGGCGGGGCCTACAGCGAAGAGGGCGTCTCGGCGGAGGGTTACGTGGAATTCCGGTGGCTTCCAGAAGGGGAGTACCTTGTCGAGTGCCGCCGCTCCGCCGCGCTGGACCCGTCGCTGCCCACGCGGATCTCCGTACAGCCGAAGACCTACTTCACTACCGGCATTACTATTCCCGTGCTCCCCTAGTTCGACCTCCGGAGCGAGATGCTGGAGAAGGTAAAGCAGCCGGGGTGGAACTTCATGTCCATCACGGCAGACAAATCGGGCATGGCGGCGGGGGACAACGCCCCGGCAGC
>JAHWJO010000303.1 GCA_019348365.1 Armatimonadota bacterium
GGAGGCGGTTCTGTACGGCCCTTCATCGGCGAGGGAACGCGCTCGCACGGCTCTGAAAGCGGCGGAACGCCTCATGCAACTCACGGAGCAGAGGGTGGTGTAGCCCCCGGATACACTCCAGATGTGTTGAGGCTTCAACCCCCCGGAAGGCATCCTATTCGATAGATCATTCTATCTCTTCGTCCAACAGGAGCTACTCTTATGGCGACTTCCATCGGCCCGATCTTAAAACGACTCCGGGAGCGCAGCCGGCTCACCCAGCAGGATGTGGTGGATTACGCGAATATCGACCGCAGCGCCAGCTACGTCTCGGCCATTGAAACCGGCAAAACCAGCCCGACGCTGTTCGAGCTGGAGCGGATCGCGCAGGTGTTCCGCACCACGGCGGTGGACCTCATCCTTGAAGCGCAGGAAGGCCAATCGGCGGCCCCCACCGGCGGGGACGTTCAGCGCATCCTCGCCCTGTACGAGCGGCTCCCGGAGAACCAGCGCGACCTGGCGGTGGACCTCCTCCAATTCCTGGTGGACCGGAGCGCGAAGCCCGGTGGATGAGGGTCTTCCGCAGGCGATTCCATCCCGCAGAATGAAGACGGCCCTGGAGCGAAAGCCCCAGAGCCGTCCGGAGAGAGGAAGGTTTTTGTCCTTTGTGGGTTCACTCTCTCTATAGAACGGGAGTGAGCCGGATTAAAGAGGAAGCTGAACGAGCAACGCAAGTCCCCGTGAATTCCTTCTGAGATCGGTGTAGGACTTACGCAGCGACTTGGAAGAATCTGTCATTCTGAGCGAAGCGAAGAATCTGCGTGTATTCTCGCATACTCCCACCTATTCTCGTGCATGCGTTGATTGAAACGCAGATTCTTCGCTTCGCCCAGAATGACAAATGGCGATATGTTTTGCGTAAGTCCTGCGGTGAACAGAAGAGATACGGAGACTACGGGCCGGATCTCTGCATCCTCTCCATCGAGAGCATCGCGGTATCTTCGTGAACGACCATGGGAGGGCGTTCGGGACAAGTGACGGCGGCAAACAGGGCGGCGAGAATCGGAACGATGAATGTGATGAAGAGAAGCTTGGCGAGCGAGATTTCTCTGGGGGGACTGGGATAGGTAGATAAGCCGGATTTTTCCATGTCCATCTCCTGCGTCGGATCGCAGAGGTTATCAGATAAGAATCCTATTGGAGCCGCACAGCAAGGAGGCCAGGCCAGGGATCCCTGATACCTTTCTTTCCTTTTTAGATAGAAGTCTCCGGAAGTTAAGCCGGGGAATAAGCAGACTGTGCGTTGTCTTAGCCTTACCCGGTGAATTACCGAACGAAACGATCCCGGTACGTTATGCCGTATCGGGCCGATAATCTGCCGAGTCATCGGCATTCACATTTGTTACAAAAACGAGATGGAGGGAATCGCCTGCCTGCTAGTTACCGGCAAGAGTGAAAACGGAATGCGCGTTGTTTCCAACGGAGGATGGCCGGAGAGAGGGGGAGGTCAGAGAAAGGAATGAGGAGAGGAGAAAGCCGTCCTTATACCTTACCGACTCCGGAGCCGTTACGAATTGCCGACGCGGGAATCGAGGATGACGGCCCCCAGTAACAGAAATCCAATCGCCAGAGTCTGCCATGTGCTGTCGATGCCCAGCAGGTTGCAGCCGTTGTGCAGCAGGCCGAGAGTCGCCACGCCGAGAATCGTGCCGAGGACGGAGGCGTAGCCCCCGTCGATGCGGGTGCCGCCCAGCACCACCGCCGTGATCACCTCGAATTCCAGGCCCATGCCCGCGTCGGGTACGGCGGTCTCCGCCCGCGCCGCGATGAGGAGTCCGGCGAGGCCCGCCAGCGCCCCCGTCAGGGTGTAGACGCTCACCCCGAGCCGTCCCACCGGGATGCCCGAGAAGAGCGCGGCCCGCTCGTTCTGCCCCTGCGCGATCAGCGACCGCCCGTAGGCGGTGCGCCGGAGGGCCAGCGATGCCGCCACCGCCACCGCTCCGGCGAGGATCGCGGTGGCCGGAACGTATCCCGCCACCCAGGTGTCGGCGAGGGCAATGACCGGGTCGGGGAGGCCGGAGACGGGGTCGCCGTGGGTGAGGACGTACGCCAGCGACCGCGCCCCGGCCCAGGTGGCGAGCGTGACGATGACCGGCGAGAGGCGCAGTCCGCCGATCAGCCCGCCGTTCAGTCCACCGATCAACAGTCCGATCCCGACTGCGCTCAGGAGGGCGAACAGAAGCGGCGACGGCGCGCGGAGGGCGAGGAGTCCCGCCGCCATGCCCGCCAGCCCTGCCGTGCTCCCCACGGAGAGGTCGATCCCGCCCGTGAGGATGACGAGCGTCATCCCCGTGGCGATGAGGGCGACTTCCGCGTACTGGCGGGCGGCGGTGAGGAGGTTGTCCGGGGTGGCGAACTGGGGGGCGCGCCAGGAGAAGTACGCTACCACCACGGTCAGGGCGACGATCACGCCCGCCTCGCGGGGGATGCGGAGGGTCATGCCGCCTCCATCGAAGGGGAGTGGCCGGGAGTCATGCCGCTTCCGCCTTCCGCTGCGCGAGCCGGTCCCCGATAGCCGCGAGCAGCAGCACCCCGGCGATCACCATCCGGTACCAGTCCACGGGGATGTTGAAGAGGAGCAGCGCGTTGTTGAGGAGCCGCAGGAGCATGGCTCCCAGAACGGCCCCGACGATGCTCCCCTGCCCTCCCCGGATGCTCACCCCGCCGATGACGCAGGCGGCGATCACGTCCAGTTCGTAGCCAAGGGCGGCTTTGCTCTGCATGGCGCCGGAGGAGGCCGCGAGGAGGAAGCCCGCGACCGACGCGCAGACCCCCGAAATCCCGTAGGCGAGCGGCTTGAGGCGGCGGACCGGAACCCCGGAGACCCGGCAGGCCTCTTCGTTGCCGCCCAGCGCGTAGAGTCGCCGGCCTGGCGCGCTGCGGGTCATGAACGTCGAGAGTCCCACCGTGACGAGGAGCAGGACGGCGAGGGGGAACAGCCCGAACCCCATGGAGGTGAACGGGGGAGCCAGCGGGCCGATCTCCTGGGCGTTCGTCATCAGGGTGAGCGCAGCCCGGTACAGGCCCAGCGTGGCGAGGGTGACGACGATGGGCGGGAGGCGGAGCATGGAGACCAGCAGGCCGTTCAGCAGTCCCGCCGTCGCTCCGAGGAAGAGCCCGGCGGCCAGGGCGAGCGGCAGCGGCCACCCGGCCACGAGCGCCAGGGCCGTCCCTCCCGCCGACAGCACGAGGATCGAGGCGATGGAGAGATCGATCCCGCCGACGATCAGCACCACCGCCTCCCCGCAGGCCATGATGCCGATGACCGACGTATCGAAGCCGACGGCGAGCAGGTTGCCGGGGCTGCGGAACGCGGGACTGCCCAGCGTCAGCACGACGGCGAGCAGCAGCAGCAGGACCAGCGCGGGAAACTCCCGCCCGATGACGAGTACGCGAGTGAGCGGTTGGGGCGGTGCGGACGGGGTGGATTGCAACGGCAACCTCAATAGGAGTGAGGGGAACAAATGACCTTCCTCTGGGCGTCCCCCCGGTATAATAGCCAGTTCGTCTGCCAGGAGGTCCGATCACCCGATGATTCGATTCAGAGACGGGAATCTCCTCGTAGTAGAGCAACAGGGGGCGAGAGTCGTCCCCTACTTGATGATCTCCGGAAGTAAGAGGGGATTCAATTCCGGAAGAGAATGAGGTGAAGGAAACGAGCGAGGGCTGCCCGGAAGGAGGGCGGAATGAAACGAAGGGGATTCACCCTCATCGAGATGCTGGTGGTGGTCGCCATTCTGGGGATTCTGGCGGCGCTGCTGATGCCGGTGCTCGTCGGCGTACGCGCGAAAGGGCGTCAGACCACCTGCATCAGTAATCAGAAGCAGATCGGTGCGGCTTTCATCATGTACCAGGAAACCTGGGACGATCTCTTCCCGGCGTACCGGCGGAATCGCCTGCCTGCCGGGAGTTCGGGGGGATGCGGTTCTTCCTGCCACTGGTCTCCCCCCCTGGAGCCGTTCCTGAAAAACCCGTTGCTCAACGCGCGGAAAAACAGTGAGACGGTCTTCCTCTGTCCTTCCGCCGAGAACACGCAGATGAACTCCTACGCGATGAACCTGAACCTCGGCGATACGTTTCTCCGGCCCGGCCAAACGCGACCCGAACGGCGGGTGGAAACCTCCGGCGTCATCCTGGCCGACGTGAAGTCCCCGGCTCAGACCGTCCTCATCTACGATACCCCCGTGCCGGACGACAGTGGACGCCGGGAGCCGGATTTCTGGGGCGCCCGATGGGCGTACTGGAAGGAGGCCCAGCCCGGCGAGCTGGCGGAGGTCCGGACCATCCCCTCCACGGGGAACAGCCGCGCCATCATGCCGCAGTTTCCCCGCCACGGCGGCGGCAACGTGGTGAGCTTCGTGGATGGTCATGTGCGCTGGCTGACGAACCTCAGCCGCTACGTGGGTGTCGATTCCGGGAGCCGACGTTCGGGGACGGAAGGGTTCCGGATCAACTGATTTATGGGGCAGTCCAACATCTAAGGTCCAAAGTCCAAGGTTCCCCTCTCCCCGCCCTTCGCCAGGGCCCGGCCCTCTGCCCTTCGGGCATTCACCCGCCCCTCTCTCAGAGAGAATGTGATACGACCCGACAAGTTGTACATTCAGATCCCTCTCCCAGCATTGAGAGTAGGTCAGCGCATAGCGCGGGGGTGAGGGCGATTTCCGACTTTTAGACTCAGAAGATCGGGGTGAAGACCACTGCCTACTGCTTACTGCCTGCCGCCTACTGGAGTAATCCGCTACTCCGTGATACGCGCGGCCATCCAGAACTGCCCCTGTACGATGTCGCCGGGGAGGGGGTCGCGTGCCAGGAGAGTGGGGTCCACTACTGCGTCGTACTCGGCGCGGTAGGTTTTCACTTGCAGCCACCAGAACGGGTGCTGCGTGAACGGGTTGATCCGCTTTTCGCACCGCTGGATCGTGCCGGAGAAAAGCGCCTGCGCGACGGGCTGGTAATCCCCCCGCACCCGAAGGAGCGCCTCGCCGAACCGGTCTTCTTCCTCCAGATCCTCTTCCGAAAGGTCTCCCGGCGGAAACAGTCCCAGGGGGACGAACGATTGCACGGCGAATTGCGCGTCGGCATCCTGCGCGGCGTAAAACTCCTCTTCATTGCCGAACAGCGCGATCTCATCCGCGAACGCCGCCACCTGAAGCTCCACCACCACGCCTTCCCGGACCTCCTCGGTCGCCAGCGGGTAAGCGGGAAGATCGAACCGCATGGGATACGCGCCCGGAGCGTCCAATTCCAGATCCTCCTCCGGGGCAACCTCCGATTCTTCGTCCGACTCTACCTGGCACTCCGGCGCGACCCATCCCATCAGCGCGCCGTCCAGATCGCCTCCGGGGGTGGCATCCAGCGATTCGACGAGGAAGCGGATGCGGGTTGGGCCGAGGAAGAACGGATGAACGCCGATCAACTCGCCGGTGATATGGACCTGAATCCAGAGCTCGATCCCGGCTCCGACCGCCCAGCGCAGCAGGGAGCCGCCCCCGTCCAGGGGGAATTCATCCGCATCGTGGGCGGCCTGGCGGAGGAGCTCGGTCAGGTCGTCCGCCTCGGCGACTTCAAAACCCAGGTCCGTAAAATGATTGGTCATGGAGGAGAACCAAAAAGGCACAAAGCCCACGAAGAAGAGGTCAGATCGAAGGAAACGGCCACGGGCCTTCCCCTTTATCTTTACAAATTCTTCGCGTACTTTGTGCCTTTGCGGCTCTAAACGGGACCGGTGATCCCCCCCGGTTTTCCGTGCAGGATTATCGCTTCACGAACTGGAATCCGCGCCGCGCCCGCTTGCGCCCGTATTTCTTGCGCTCCTTCACGCGCGGGTCGCGGGTGAGGAAGCCGGGCTTCTTCAGGGTGGGCCGCAGCTCCGGATCGAAGACGAGGAGCGCGCGGGCGATGCCATGCCGCATCGCGCCGGCCTGTCCGGACACGCCGCCGCCCAGCGCGCGCACCATCACGTCGAAACGGTCGGTGGCGTTGGCAAGCTCCAGCGGCTGGCGAACGATCTGCTCCAGCGTGCGCCGCCCCACGTACTCGTTCAGCGGGCGGTTATTGACGGTGATCTGCCCGGTGCCGGGCTTCAGCCACACCTTGGCCGTCGCGTTTTTGCGATGGCC
>JAHWJO010000304.1 GCA_019348365.1 Armatimonadota bacterium
AGCGCCCAGTCCCAGGCCGATCAACGCTCCCAGCGCAACCATTATCAATGATCCTATAACGCCGCCGCTTTCGCGCTTTTTTTCCATATCCAAAATCAATTCATCACTTCCTTTGGTCATCAGCTAACTTTCTTAACGATCGGTCGAGGATCCCGCCCCCGTTAAGGTCCAAAGTCCAGGGTCCAGGGTCTCCCTCCTCCAATCCCGTAACTACTGCCTTTGAGACGGGGGGAGGGCGCCCTCACCCCGTCTCAAAAGCTGGGAAATCCTAGATCGGGGGAGGTGGACCCTGGACCCTGGACTTTGGACTTTGGACTTTGGACTATCATACCCTCAATTCCCCATCGGATGAACGATGACAACTCGTCACCCGTTCAAGCTTCGGGAAGTCCCGTAATTGTCGGGTGATCGCCACAGAGCGGGCATTCCGGGTCGCGCGTGATCGCGAACTCCCGGAACCGCATCCGCAGGGCGTCGTAGTGGAGGAGCCGACCGATCAAGGTCTCTCCCACGCCGAGGATCAACTTGAGCGCTTCCGTGGCCTGGACCAGGCCCACGGTTCCGGGGAGCACCCCCAGAACCCCCGCCTCCGTTCAAGTGAGGGCGTCGTCCGGACCGGCCTCCGGGAAGAGGCAGCGGTAGCATGGACCGCCCCCGCGCGGGTGATAGACCGTCATCTGCCCCTCGAAGCGGAAGATGCTGCCGTGCACGATCGGTTTGCCCGCGAAGCAGGCTGCGTCGTTCAAAAGGTAGCGGGTCTCGAAGTTATCCGAGCCGTCCACGATCACGTCGTACTCCCCGACGAGAGCCTCCACGTTCGACGGGTTCAGGCGTTCCACGTAAGCCCGAACGTCCACGTCGGGGTTCAGCCGCTCCAGGGTTTCCTTCGCGGATTCGGCTTTGGGCATGCCGATCCGGGGCGTATCATGGAGGACCTGGCGCTGGAGATTGCTCCGGTCCACCACGTCCCCATCGATGATGCCCAGAGTCCCCACTCCCGCCGCCGCGAGGTAGAGCGCCGCCGGAGAGCCCAATCCCCCCGCGCCCACGAGGAGTGCCTTCGCGGCGAGGAGCTTGAGCTGGCCCTCCCTGCCGACCTGGGGGAGAAGGAGATGGCGGCTGTACCGCTCCCGCTGCTCCTCGGTCAGCTCCGGGTCCTGAACGGTCGGCAAGCCCGCGCGAATCCAGGCGTTGATGCCGCCGGACATGGATTTGACGTTCGCGTATCCCAGCGTCCGAAGCGTCTGCCCGGCCAGCAGCGACCGGTTGCCGCCCGCGCAGTAGAGCACCAGTTCGGCACTTCTGTCGGGCGCGGCCTCGTTGACGCGCAGCTCCAGCAGCCCCCGCGAGACGTGCTTCGCGCCGGGGAGATGGCCCTGCCGCCATTCGTCGTCCTCCCGCACGTCGAGGAGGGTGACCGCGCCGGACTGCGCTGCCTTGAACACGACCTCCGGTTCCACCTCGGGGATTTCCCGGCGGGCGTCCTGCAGCAGATCGTTCAAATCAGGAGCCATGCAACACCGTTGGGTTTCCTCACGCGTTTTTCCTGGCAGGATCGGAGGGAATGCGCCCACGCCTCGCCTGCGCCCATTTAATCGGGTAATGATCAAAGTGGGAGGAGGGTACAAAATGGGAGGAATCGATCCTTAACGGGATTCGGCTCCCCTCCCCGCGTCGGGGAGGGGTTGGGGGAGAGGTCCACCCCTTCCCGCTAACCGAGAGTATCCTTCCCTTCTGATCCACCACCCAGAATCGGCAGGGAGCCGAAAAGCGCACGATTCATGTTACCGGGAGAGGAAAGGCAAAACGGGACGAGGATGATCCTCGCCCCGTTCGTAATAGAGGGACTCGTTATGGAGGGACTCCGTTCCCCGCAGGGTCCGCCACTGAATCCAGGGATCTTATAGATCCTGGTCCCGGCGGCCCTGGGGCGCTTTGGCCAGCTGCTCCGCGATTTCGTGGGCCTCTTCGCCGGAGCCCTGCATGGCGTTGTTCACCCGGTCCGCAACGACTTCCGGATCGTCGGAGACCCGCAGCTCGTGCTGATCGCGATGTTCCGTCTTGTGGCCCTCGCCGGTCGGGGGCAGGTCGCCCGGTTTTCCGCCCTGCTGTCCGCCCTGGCCCTGCGAGCGGAGGTCCTGCACGGTGCTGCCGACGGAGGAGGCCACGCTCGATGCGCGATCCTTCACCTGCGAAGCCAGATCCTGCGCCCGGCTCGCCACGTTCGACCCCTTGTCGCGGATCGTGCTCGTCATATCATCCGCCGTGTGGCGAATCTGCTCCCGAGTCTCATTCCCCGATGCCGGGGCATACAACAGCGCCACGGCTGCGCCGACCGAAGCGCCGACCAACAGTCCCAGCAGAAAATCTCCTTTGTTATTGTTCGACATGTTCCGCTTCCTCCTAACGGTAGTTCGGTGTGCTTACGATGTGCCGGGGGTAATGGTGATGCCCTCTTCCGTGCTGCGCCCGTTCCCGTTGGCATGGGGCGGATGCGGTGGATCCTGCGAGCTCTTCTGGTAATTCTTCAGGACCGAAAACGCCCGGCTGACCCCGGCGATCACGCTCGCAACGCTGATCACCGGCTTGCTCACGGTATCGGTTACCACGTCTCCCGCCGCTTCGACGCGCGTCGTCAGGTGCTTCACCGTCTGCTCGCCCGTCTCCGCGATCTCGTGGGCATGCTGGCTCAGGTCCGACACCATGCCGCTCACTTTGACGGTGATCTCCTGAACGTTCCCCATGATCGGCTTGACCTGCTCGTTGATGACGGGATTGACGTTCGCCACCACCGTTTTCGCCTCATCCATGATCGGCGGCACGCGATCCATGATCGGCTTGGTGCGTTCGATAAGGGGATTCACCTGCTCCCGCAGCTTCTGCAGGGCTTTCATGATGCCGAAAACCGCGCCGACCAGTACGCCGAGGAGCAGGACGTTCACCACCGCGATAACGACCAGCGCCCCCTGTGTCCAACCGGATAGCGTTAATTCCATGATAAAACCTCCTCGCAAGGCGCGGCTCCCTCAACGGAACCCCGAATTCGGGGCCCGCCTCCGGAGGGCGACTGCACAAAAGATTTACCCAGGGATTCCGCTCGCGAAACGATGGGCCGAGGCCTCGGTCGCGTCGACGGCAGGCGTTTCCGACCCGGTCAGCGCGCCGGATCGATCACCGGTCAGATGGCTGTTTATCGGACGGGAAGAAACGATTTTCCCGGTCGCCGCAGGGAGCTTAACGGGCCTCGGGAGCCGGGGTCGGGGCGGGGGACGGCCCGGCCTCGTCGCTGCCGGGGAACGGCATCGGGCGGTCTTCGGGTGATTCCGGCACGGGCGCCCCCGTTTCTTCCTCGTCCTCCAGCATGAAGGTTCCCGTGAACCGGTTCGCCTCGATGGTCTCGGTGTCGCCGTTCAGGACGACCTTCATGTTTTCCGCCGCGAAGGTGCGCCCTTTTTCGTCCTCGCCGCGCACGTTGCCGTTCACGACCACCGTCTCATAACGCTTGTAGTAAATCGCCTGGTTTCCTGTCAACCAGCGCTTGCCCTGTACCAGTTTCAGGTTGCCTTCGGCCACAGCCCGCTTGCTGCGGTAGAAATAGTCGAGACGATCACTGGTGAGAACCGATTCTTCCTTGACGCGCCGGGGGAGGATCTCGTTTCCGGATCTCTCATCTTTGGCCTTCTCCCCCGCTTTCGGGTCGGGTTTTGCGACGAAATGAACTTTCCCTATGGCGGAAACGAACTTCTTCGCCGGGTCTCTGGAGGAGAAATCGAGGGTCATCCGGTCGGCGGTGAGGGTGTGCAGCTCGTCCTTCACGACAGGGTTGCCGATGGACTGGTTTTTCAATTGGGGGTCGCGGACCGCTACCGCTCGCTTCGCCTGCTCATCGTATTCGATCCGGTCGGCGTGAAAGTGAGTATCGCCTTCTTTCAGATGGGCATGGCCGCTGAGGACGAAGATGCGCCCTTCACCACGGGGATACACGAGGATCCTGTCAGCGGTATACTCCAACAGGCGCGAACCGGGCTTCGATGCGGGGGGAGAGGACGCCGGAGGGTTGGCGGGCGCGCCGGGGGCGTTCTGGGTCGGGACGGAAAGCGCCGCGAGGGGCAGCGCCCCCAGCAACAGGATTCGGGGGAGGAAGGTACGGGGCATTACAGGGGTACTCCTTTGGCGCTGTCCAGGGTGAATTGCCCGCTCACCTGCTGGAGTGTGAACGTCTGCCGCTTGAGGTCCGCCGTCAGGGTCCCTCGGGAGGTGATCCAGCCTTCCGCCGTTTGCATGCGCACGGGTCCGGGGCAAACGATGGTCTTCTTATCGGATTTCCAGGTGAGGGAGGGGGCCTCGAAGTGGAGGCCGTCGGGGCCGGATACCTGCACGCCGCCTTTCATCTCCAGGTGCTTCGTGAGATGGTTGTAGACGGCGGCCCCGGATTTCATCCGGAGGTAAGGCTTGCCGTCCTTATAGTATACGCCGTCGTGGAGGCCGTTGAGCAGGGTGGTGTTTCCGTCTTTGCTGTTCACCACTTCCTCGGCCTTGAACCCCCACTGGCGCTTGCCATGCTCGCTCACTTCGTAGTTGATCCCCTTCAGGCTCAGCTCGGGGAGGTACGATTCGAGGGGCGGTTCGGGCTCCGGCGGCGCGGCGGCCTGTGGGGAGAGGCCGGAGAGCCAGCGCGACCCGACATAACCCGCCCCCCCGCCGATGAGGAGCAGGGTTCCGCTCAGAAGGAATACGGTTTTCCACATGGTGTTCACAGGGTCACCCCCCGAAGTCGAATCCGCTGAAAGAAGTATCCGAATTATACTCCGGGGCGGGAGAAGCCGCAAGCCAGCGTTGCAGGGACGGATACCCTATTGTCCGACTCCTCAAGGGGTCAGGAGATTTTGACCTCGTCGCCCGTCTCGGCGGAGCGGTAGATGGCGTCGAGGATCTTCAGGATATCCAGCCCGTGCTCCCCGGTGGCGAGCGGGGTCTTCTTCTCCCGGATGCACTCGACGAAGTGCCATGTCTCGCGCTCGTGGCCGGAGACGCGCGGGTACTCCGGCGTGAGGTCCACGAGGACTCCCTGCTCGCGCTTGAAGATCCGGAACGGGTCGAGGGTGGCGCCGCCCTTCGTGCCGAACAGCTCGCTGTAGATCCGCTCCCGCTCGGTGAACGATTCCCAACTCGCCTCGACGAATACCGTCGCGCCGTTGTCGAACTTCACGAAGCCGGAAGCGAGGTCCTCCACGTCGTAGACCTTGCCCATCGCTTCGGCCCGCCCCGGCCCGAACTTCGCGTAAGCGGACCCCATAGCGGAGACCGGCTTCGGGTTGCCCATGAGGTAGAGGGTCATGTCGAGCACATGCACCCCAAGATCGATGAGGGGGCCGCCGCCGGACTTCTCCTTCGTGGTGAACCAGCCGCCCATGCCGGGGATGCCCGCCCGCCGGAGCCACCCCGTCTTGGCGTAATAGATGTCGCCCAGCTCCCCCGCCTCGATGAACTTCTTCAGCACCTGGGTGTCGCCCCGGAAGCGGTTGTTGAATCCCATCATGAAGAGGCAGCCGTTCTCCTTCGCGGCCTGCACCATCCGCTCCCCTTCCGCCACCGTCGTCGCCAGGGGCTTCTCGCAGAGGACGGCCTTTTTCGCGTTGAAGCAGTCGATGGCGATCGGCGCGTGGAGAAAATTGGGGAGGCAGACGCTGATGCCCTGAATGTCGTCGCGCCGGAGCAGCTCGTGGTAGTCGGTGTAGATCTCCTTCACGCCGAACTCGGATGCAACCTTGTGGGCGCGGGCCTCGTCCACGTCGCAGACGGCGGCGATCTCCGCGTCCTTGCACTTCGAGTAGCCGTTCAGATGAGCGTGGCCGATCCCGACGCCGATCACCGCGACTTTGACCCGATCTCCTTCTGGCATGAACGTTCCTTTCATTATCCGACAGGTGATATGGAAATGAGCGACGGAACCGCAGATGAACGCGGATACACGCAGATAACCCCTTGAACCCCTGAAGATGGAGAGTAGATGATAGGAGATAGCAGGGGCGGTCTATCCTCCATCCTTTATCTTCAAAGGGTCATCTGCGTGTATCCGCGTTCATCTGCGGTTTCAATTGTAGTTATCTGTGTTCATCCGTGTTCATCTGTG
>JAHWJO010000025.1 GCA_019348365.1 Armatimonadota bacterium
CCGGCTTCAGGCGCTCCCAGAGGGAGTCGATGCTGCGGGCTTCGCCGAGGAGCGCCCGCCACTGTCCCCACCGCCGCCGAGCCTCGTCCGCGATGAGAGCCGCCGTCTCAGGCCGGGGCGCCCAGGGGAGGAGCGTCGGCCCGAATGCCCCCGCGCCGATGAGGCGGCCTTTCTCATCCCGGTGGCCGTAGAAGTCGGTTCCGCCGTGGGCGCGAAGGCCGGTCCGCCGCGCCAGGTGCAGGAGAAAGACGTTCGTGACGGGCTCCGTCTGGAGCGCCCGGAGCAGGTCGGGAAGATGAGGCGGCGTGAGGGGGCGGAAGGGGGACAAGTGAGGGTGTAGGGAATAGGGTGCAGGGGGTAGAAGAGTACTCGATGCTCCTTATTCTACTCCCTACACCCTACCTCCTACTCCCTGAGCCTCAAGCGTCGAGGCGGACTTCCCGGCCTTCCTCGGCGGACCGGTACAGTGCGTCGAGGATCTCCGTCACCATCAGGCCCTGTTCGCCGGGGACGGGGACCTCCGTGCCGTTGCGGATCGCTTCCACGAACTTCTTGATGTTCTGCTCGTGGGAGCTGGCCCTGGGCAGGAACACCGGGGTGATGTCGTAGAGCGTCCGGTGCTTCTCGGTGTAGATCTTGAGCGGGTGGAGGGAGCAGCCGCCCTGATCGCCGAGGAGCTTCACGTCCATCACGTCGTGTTCGATGTTCGCGGCGAAGGAGGATTCGATCTCCAGGGTCGCGCCGTTATCGAAGCGGATGAGGCCCACGGCGAAGTCTTCGACGGTGAAGGTCTCGGTGTTCCACTGGCCCATGAGGCCGAGAACGTCCTTGCGGGTGCCGAATTTTGTGTAGGTCTGGCCGCTGACGGCGACGGGCTTCGGATGGCCCATGAGGTAGAGGGTGGTGTCGAGGATGTGGACCCCGATGTCGATGAGGGGACCGCCGCCCTGTTTATCCTTCTCCCCGAAGACGCCCCAGCCGGGGATGCCGCGCCGCCGGAGGGCGTGGCACTTGCCGAAGTAGATCTCGCCAAGCTCCCCGCAGTCGATGGCGCGCTTGAGGGCCTGCACATCGCTCTGCTGGCGGGTCATCAGGCCCATGGCGAGCTTCTGGCCGGACTTCTTTGCGGCCTCCACCATCTCGCGGCCTTCCTGCGCGTTCATGGCGATCGGTTTTTCGCACATGACGTGGACGCCCGCATTGAGCGCGGCGATGGTCGGGTCTTTGTGGAGATAGTTGGGGGTGCAGACGGAAACGATGTCGAGCTTGACCTCGCGGAGCATCTCGTTGTAATCGGTGAACCACTGGTTGATGCCGAACTGCTCGGCGCACGATTTGGCGGTCTCTTCAAAGGCATCGGCGCAGGCGACGACCTCCACCCCTTCGATCTTCTGGTAATTCGGGATGTGGACGCCTCGCGCGATGCCGCCCGACCCGATAATTCCGACGCGTAGTTGAGTCATGCAGGAACTCCTCGTCACTGTTCTAAACGGATGATGGGGAAGGGCTTTCGTCGAAGCGGGAAAGTCCGTTGCGCTTCGGTGGGTCCTCCGGCCACGCGGCGGAGGATTTCGAGCGTCGACAGGGCCCGTGAGGCAGCGGAACCGCTCCAGCCCTCGCCGCGAAGGTTCTCGCGGGTATTCCCGCCCCTCCGGAGGTGATCCAGGAGCGCCTCCCCGGAAATCGAAACATGATGACACGGGAAGAGGGGAGCGTCAATGAAGGCGTAACCCGTTCGGGAGTTGATTTTCCAGGGGACTCCCGGCCACAAGAGAGAAGAACCCGCTCGTGATGCGGCGACGCCCTTCTCCTGAAAGAATTGCCTCTTTGCAAGAAGGAAGAGGAGTGGCGATGACGAAAGGAGAAGAGTGCTGTATGAAAGGAGCGCTCTATGAACCGACATTCTTCCTCCACAGGAGTCTCTGACCGACGGGACTCCCTTTCTCATCTTCCTTCCGCCTTCTCCCGATCCCCGCGCGGCTTCACGCTCATCGAGCTGCTGGTGGTCATCGCCATCATCGCCATTCTCGCCGCGATCCTGTTCCCCGTCTTCGCCAAGGCGCGGGACCGGGCGCGGCAATCCGGCTGCTTCAACAACATGAAGCAGATCAGCCTCGGCACGATTATGTATGCTCAAGATCATGATGAGATGCTCCCGAGCAGCCATTGGGGCGCCTACATTTTCGTGATCCGCAAGCATATCGGCAGCGCGCAGGTGTGGCGCTGCCCCAGCAATTCGGGAGGGTATTACATCGTTTACGGGGATCACATCACGGGGCGGCATGAGGTGATGAGGACTCCCGAGATCCCGGACGGCAAATGGCCCAACAGCTATGTCATCAATGATGATGTTATCAAAGGCACGTTCGATAGCCCACTGCGCACCAGCTTAAGTGATATTAAGTATCCGTCGAGCACGCCCATGCTGGGTGAGGCCGAAAACGAGCGGGATGGTGATGCGGAATACTTCGAGCACCGAGTGAGTCCCGTAGTTGCACCAGAGACTCTGGGAGCGACAAGAGGCCAATGGGAATCGAGCGGATGGTGTGAACATGTAAGAGGCGGTAAAACCAGTTCTCATATGCATCCCTGGCACAATAGTGGTGGTAATTTCGGGTATGCGGATGGACATGCCAAGTGGAGCAAGACCGTCCCGGCCCTCTACAAGTGGCTAGTGGAACGCCCCCCCGGATACAACAAAGAATAACCGGAGAGGCGAGAGAGTCCACCTGGAAAGGGATTTCCGTTACCCCTGCCGATTTTATTGGCTTGAGGGTTTAGAACCTTAGGCCAGGGGGTAAGAATAAATTGCCGAAGCTTCGGGATGGAGGCCCCGAGGACAAGGCACTGTTTGGAGGCTCCGGCGATTGCCGGAGCCTCTTTTTTTGTTCCGGTCGCCGGCATTACTCCCGTATCCAATCCTAGCATCCCTCCCGAAGCGATCCGGCCCACGCAACGGCCCGGCCGTCCGTTTTTCCTGTGATCTTCAGGAGGCCCCGGCGGCTCCATCGCGTATATTAACTTCGGTCGCAGATCAAGCTCGGCATCAGATTCTTTGAATTTCCCCATCCCTCGCAGTTGACGACACAGCAATTCTTTCGCCCTGCATCACTACAGCGTTCAACACTCCACATCCTGGGAGGACAACATGAAGATCGGGATCACCCAACTGGTGTGCGGGAGCCGGGAGCCGCTGGAAACCGTCCTCCCGAAGGTCAGAGCGGCGGGGTATGACTGCCTCGAAATCCTGCTGACGGACAACGGCGACTTCACTATGGATTCCGGGCCGGACGATTACCGCCGGATGTGGGAACTGGGCGAACAGCACGGGGTAGAACTGGTGAGCATCTGTAAATCGATGAGCTATCCTGGATCGCTGGCGAGTGGGAAGCCGGAGGACGCGGAGCAGTTCAATAAGACGACGAAGAAGATGGTCGAGTGCGCGGCGGCACTCGGAATGGACGGAGTGCTGGTGATTCCCGGCGGCCCCTCGCCCGATGTGCGGTACGACGTGGCTTATGAACGCAATCTGGAGGGGATGCGGAAGCTCGCGCCGATGGCGGAGGAGCATAGGGTTGTGCTTGCCATCGAGTATGTATGGAATATGATGTGGCTCTCCCCGATGGAGATGCGCCGGTTCCTTGACGAGGTGGGGAGCGAATACGTCGGTTTCTACTTCGACCCCGGCAACATGGCGATCTTCAGCTACCCCGAGCAATGGGTGGAGATCGTGGGGCCGCACGTCAAGAAGGTCCACTTCAAGGACTGGAGCCGGAAGAACCGGGACTGGCCGCCCCTGCTGGAAGGAGACGTGGACTGGCCCCGGCTGATGCAGGCGATCCGCAGCGTAGGCTACGACGGCCCCGTGGTCTCCGAAGTGAGCGGAGATTGGGAGCAGCACGCCCGCACCGCCGAGGCCATGCGGAAGATCGTCAAGATGTAGGAGCGGGAACAGAGATCAAGTGCCTCCCGCTTTTCTTCATCCATCAGGCCGGGGGACTCTCCAGTCCCACCGCGACACGGAGGATCTTCACCGCATCCAGCACGTCCACCTTACTGTCGCCGTTCAGGTCGGAGCGGGCCGTCTGGTCCGCCGTGAGCGCCAGCGCCCCCACCGATGATTTCAGGATCAGGATCGCGTCCGCCACGTTCACGTTGCCGTCGCCGTTCACGTCGCCTTTTTTGCCGGTCGGCGTCCCGCCGGTCGTCGGAGGGTCGGTCTTTCCCGCCAGCGCCGCGTTTTCCCAGTGAACCTGCCCATAAATGGCGTTCTGGCTGATCCAGTGGAGTACGCGGCGACCGTCGTGCAGCTCCATGTCGAAGTTCTCTCCCCCGTCCGTTTCCAGGCGCAGCGCATCCACAATTCCGTACAGGAGGTCGGTCCGCACGCCGGGCGTGATGTTGTAGCGGCCCCAGAACTCCCGCACCTGCCCGTTCACCGACCCGTTGGGGTAATAGTTCAGGAACCGGACGTACACGCGCCCGGTGGTGAGGAAGTGGAAATCCTCCTTGTTACTTACCGTGCGGGTCTCCCCGTTGGAAAAGGTCAGGGTCTTGGGGTAGTTAGTGTACGTGTACTGTCGCTGCGGATCGAAGACGGTCGGGTTGGGGAAGATCCGGGTGATGTTCGGGTCCTGGGGCACGTCGCCGACGGGGACGTGCGGGGGCTGGGTCCCCATCGGGCGGATCGTCAGGAAATTCCGCCACTTCTCGTCGAGGGCGGCCTCCGCCTCGTCGTACTCCTGCCAGTTGGCGGCCATGTCGAATTGCGTATCGCGCTGGAGGGTCTGCCCGGAGAAGGGTTTGCCGGTGAAGGTCACCGATTCTTCGGTGATGAAGATGAACGTGGGTTTGTTCTCCTCGGTGCGGGTGCGGAGCGTGATCGTGTCCCCGGCGACGGTGTAGTACCCGAACTCCGTGTACTGTGACGGTGGTGTCTTGTAAGTGATATTGAGGAAGTACCGGCCGTCCGGGTTGAAGACGATGAATTTGTGTTGGTAGTGGTCCTCAAGGTCCCACTTGCCGTGGAGCGAGTTCTGTGCGGATGCGCCGCCGGCGAACCCTAGCATGGCGATAATCAGGAAAGAAAGGGCCGCGCCCTTCCGGAGAACAAAGGCTGACATCATCTCACTGTACTCCTTGGGTCCGATGACAATAGGTTTGGCGTACGGCATCTCACTTTTGCTGCCGGCGCATCAGTTCGTTCTGCCAGTGCACCTGGCTATAGATCTGGTCGTCCCAGACGAGATTGCGGCGTCCGTCCTCCAGCGACAGGTTGAACTTCTCCCCCCCGTCCGTCTCGACGTAGAGCCGGTCCGTCTCCTTTCCGGGGGTGATGCGGTAGGCCGCCCAGAAGGTGCGGATCTCGCCCTGGGGCTTGTCGGCGTCGTACCGCTGGCCCGGCCGGAACGTCTCCCACCGGATGAACACCCGCCCGTTGGGGGAGAAGTGCCATTTGACGCTGTTGAACACCGTGCTCTGCCGCCCCCCGGCGGAGGTGAGAGTCATCGGTGTGAGCCGGAGGTAGAGCTGGGGCTGCTGAAACACCTGCGCCCCTTTCAGCACGCGCTTCGGGTTCGGGTCTTTCGGGACCCCGGCCAGCGAAGTGGGGGCCTTCGCGGGGATTGGGCCGACCGCGATCCGCTTCCGCCACACGTCGTCTTCTTTCGATTTCTGCGCGTCGCCTTGCCGGGTCTCTTCGAGGAGCGCCTTTTCGGAGCCGGGTTCCTTCTCGAACGTTTTGGGCTCCGGCAGGCCGGCGCCGCTCAGGGTCAGGCGATTCCCGTCCAGGGTCAATTCGTACTTCTCCTCCGACTCCCCCTTGGGGGAGAAGGTGATCGAATCGCCGTTCCGCTTGTAGCGGCCCTGGGCCTGAAGCGGCACGTCCCCGACCCGGATCTCCCGGGTGTAGCGTCCGTCCGGCAGGAAGCGGAGCGTCGTAATCGTGAACATGTCCTCGCTGATCCACCGTCCCACCAGGGGGTTGGGGGGTGCGGCGCCGATCAGAATGAGAGCGAGGAAGGCCGGGAGGAAAGGAAAAAGCTTCATGGCGTCTCTCCTTGCATACGGAGGGAGATGTTGAGGGTGTCCCTGTAACATCATAAGCCGTACCGTTCTGCCGGAGAGCCGTTTGCACATAAGTGCGACCGGGGCGGGGAGTCCGGCTGCGCCGGGAAGCGTCAACGATCCCCCACGGTTCCCGAGAGTGGCAAAAAAATAGAGCAGGCGGCCCGAAAGCCGTCTGCTCTATCTATATCAGGGGTTCTCTGCGTCTCCGCGCCTCTGCGGTGAAGGGCTAAAGGGGTCGCACGCTCACCCGGCGAAAGTAGCAGGTCTGCTTCTCGTCGTGGTTCTGGAGGCCGATGTAGCCGTGGGTGGGGCGGGGGCCGCGCTCCGGCTCGTAATCCTTCGTGCGCTCCGGCACGGAGCCGTCGGGGTCGAATTCCGTCACGGTCGTCCCGTTGATCGCCGTACGGACGATGTTGCCGTCCAGGGTGATCTCCATCGTGTTCCACTCGTTGGGCGGGTTCTGCGGGGTCGCCTTCGCCGGGGCGAGAGAGTAGATCGCGCCGGTGCGGTGGTACTCGTCGGGCGGGTCGCAAATCTGCACCTCGAAGCCGTGATGAACGGCGTACCACTCATCGACGGTCCCGTTCGGGTCGATGCGGACGAAGACCCCGGAGTTGGTGTTCGGCGCGGTGGTCATGTACTCCACGCGGAGGACGCAGTTCCCGAACGTCTCGCGGGTGTACCAGAGGAGGCCCATGCCGCCGATGGTCCTCAGCTTGCCGTCTTCGATGACGAACTCGCCGGGTCCGACGTGCTCCCAGCCGTCCATGTCTTTGCCGTTGAAGAGTTCCTTTTTTCCTGTGGATTCAGCCATTCGTGTCCTTCCTTGTCCGCTCGCGCGCATCCAAAAGAATGCGCCGAGAATCGGTTCAGTGCCGAATGCGAGGGCGAAGGTCTTGCGATGCCCCGGCGAATCCATTCCCGGCGCAAGGATCGATTCCTCTACTCTCCGGAACGAGACCTCCCCTCTCCATGGCAGGTTCACCTTCGGACCTTGATATTCCATGTACAATCCTCTATTGTATTAATGTAATAATACAATAGATCCATGAGCAAAGGAGAAGCGATGGAGATCCGGATAGCGCCCGACGACGGCACGCCCCTCTATCAACAGATCGTGAACCAGGTGAAGTACCTCATTGCATCGGGCCGACTGGAACCGGGGGAGGAGCTGCCGCCGATCCGCGTCATGGCCGAGCGATTGAGGGTCAACCCCAATACCGTCGCCCGGGCCTATCGCGAGCTGGAAGTCGCCAGGATCGTCGACAAGCGCCGGACGACGGGCACCTTCGTCTCCGAAGCGGGATCGCCGCTGAAGCGCGAGGAACGGATGAAGATTCTCACCGGGCGCGCCGACGCCCTCCTCATCGAAGCCCGACAGATGGACGTGAGCATGGAAGAAGTCATCAATCTGGTCCGCGAGCGAGACGAAGCCCTGAAACCGCCGGTGGAAGACGAGGGAAAGGTGGAGCGATGAACGCAGAAATGTTGATCCCTTCCGAGGGTTCGGAAGAGGACTCCGGAGGATCGCAGAATCTGGTGGAGATCCATGACCTGACGCGTCGGTTCGGCGCAAAGGTGGCGCTGAATCATGTGAGCTTCACCGTCCCCTCCGGGATCGTCCTCGGGTTGGTGGGGGAGAACGGAGCGGGGAAGACGACGCTCATCAAGCATCTCCTCGGGCTGTACCGGGCGCAAAACGGCACGGTGCGCGTCTTTGGTCGCGATCCGGTCGCTGATCCCGTGTACGTCCTCTCGCGGATCGGCTATCTCTCCGAAGAGGACACCCTGCCGGGATGGATGCGGGTCCACGAGCTGTTTCGCTACGCGCAGGCGTTCTATCCCACCTGGGACGAAGCCTATGCCGAGGATCTGCGGCGGGAATTCGGCCTCGACCTCCGCGCGAAAGTCGGGAACCTCTCCAAGGGCCAGCGGGCGCGGGCGGGGCTGATCCTCGCGCTGGCCTATCGACCGCCGCTGCTCGTGCTCGACGAACCTTCTTCCGGTCTCGACCCCGTCGTACGGCGGGACATCCTCGCGGCGATCATCCGCACCATCGCTGATGAAGGCCGCACCGTCCTCTTCTCCTCCCACCTGCTGGAGGAGGTGGAGCGCGTCTCCGACCGGGTGGCGATGATGGTCTCCGGACGGATCATCTTCTGCGATGCCCTCGACGCGATCAAGGAGCGCCACCATCGCATCACCCTCCGCTTCGACGTACCCCGCGCCCAAGCCCCCACGATGCCCGGCGCCTTCGGGTGGAGGGGCCAGGGGCGAGAGTGGACCGCTCTGTGGAACGGCAGCCCGGAACTACTCGAAGCGGGGGCGGCGATCCTCGGCGCGCAGATTGTGGAGCAATCGGGCACGTCGCTCGACGAGATCTTCGTCGCCCGCGTGGGCGCGACGGGCGGGGCAGGGGAGGATTGACCGATGCGAACCTTACACTCATCGGCATTTGGAATCGCCTGGATGATCGGGCGGCAACATCGGCGGGGGATCGCGATAATGCTGGCCTACCTGACGCTTCTGGCGATCTACGTCGGATCCGGTACGCTCTCGCCCCTGGACGAGACGGCGTTCGTCTTAGCGGTTCTGCTGCCTATCTTTGGGAGTCTGATTTACGTCCTCACCCTCTTCCTGCCGTTGGAAGCCGATGTCGCATCCCCCGATTCCGGATACCCATCGCACATGCGAGTCCTTCCGATACGGACGATGGAGTTGGCCCTCTGGCCCATGTTTTACGGCACACTGAGCATTTCCCTGCTCTGGGTTGGGATCGCCGCGTTGATCCTGGAGCCACTGGGGATGAGCCATAAATTGATTATATGGCCGGGCGCGATGCTGGCGGCGCTGCTGGCGTGCCTCCAGGCGTTGTCCTGGTTCCCGTTGGGAGTTCCTTACCTCCGTGTGATCCTCGCGCTTCTGGTCCTGCCCGTGGTGTTGATCGCGGGCATCAACGGCTACGCATCCGGCTTACCCGCGGCGACCCTGACGTGGAGTTTTCTCCTGGCGATCCCCTTCGCGTTTGGCATCGCGTATGCCGGAATTGCCCGCGCCCGGCGGGGCGAAACCTTCCCCTGGGCCGGCTTTACCCCGTCAGCAAGTGCGAAGAAAGAGACTCTCCGGAGATCCCTTCCTTCGGCCTTCCCTGCCTTTCACCCTCCCAGGCCGTTTGCGTCCCCGGCGCAGGCTCAACTCTGGATGGAATGGCGGCGGAACGGGTGGAATCTCCCCCTCGCCGTCGGAATGACGTGCCTGCTGCTCAGTCTCCCTTTCTTTCTCGATCTCGGGGTGGGGGATCGCGGATTGGAACCCGCGCCGTCCTGGCTTCCCGATGATTTCTCTTCCCTTCGGGTGAGCTTCATGTACCGCATTCCATTGGTCGCCCTGATCCTGCCCGTCGTTTACGCATGGATCGTGGGGTGCGGCCTGCGGAAGTCGGACACGCGGAGGAAAGATCTGACCCTCAACCCGTTCCTGACCGTTCGCCCGATCTCCACCGCCGCACTCGTGGGCATCAAGCTCCGGATGGCGGCCTGGAGCGCCCTCACGGCCTGGAGCATCCTGCTCCTCTTCGAGGCGGGGTGGCTGTTCGCGCTCCCGGCACGGAGCGAGGCGGGGGAAGGGTCCCTGCTCGATCTGCTCGTCAGCCATGCCACTCTTCGGAACGCCGCCACAGCAGGGGCGCTTCTCCTTTTCCTCCTGTTTCTGACGTGGAGGAATCAGGTGGAGAATCTCGGAGTCGATTTTACAGGCAGACCCTGGATCGTCAACGGCTACCCTCTCGTGATGGCGCTCCTCATCTCCCTGGCGCTCTACTTTACGCCGATGTACCTCGTCCAGCCGAGCCTCTTCAGCGATTTCCTCCGGTCCCTGCCCCGGTGGGCGGCGCTGGCTCTGGCGATCAAATTGGGGCTGGCGGGGTGGGCGGCAGCTGCACTGTGGCGACGCGGGCTGCTCGAAGGGAAGACTCTCGCGTTCTCGATGGGAGCATGGCTGCTGGCGGCGGTCACCCTGATCGGCGGGGGACTCCGGCTGCTGCCGGAAGGGGGGGTGTCGTTCCACTCTCTTATGTTGGGAGCGCTCCTCTTCCTGCCTCTGGCGCGACTATCGCTGGCTCCCCTTGCGCTGGCCTGGAACCGGCATCGATGAACCGATGACAGGATCGGGTGGACGAAGAGTTGAGGCGCTGTGCCCGGATGAATTTCAGATCCGCCACGAGGATGAAGCTGATGATGACCAGCAGGGACCATGAGCCGATCTTTCCCGCATGGACGAGGGTCCATGCCTCGCGCTGATGGGGATAGACCCATGCGCCGAGGGACGTGGACAGGTTTTCCGCGATCCAGATGAAGAAGCCGATGAGGAGGAAAGAGAGCGTCAGGGGCATGGATCGCCGGTGACGGAGGATCGTGAAGCGGACTCGCGTGTTCCAGAAGACGAGCAACACCGCCAGGAAAAGCCCTCCCCGCGCATCGCCGATGAAGTGATGCGTGAAGAAGTTGAGATAGATCCCCGCACAAAGCGGGAGACTCCAGCGATAGGAGGGATAACCCTCCAGTTCCAGGGCGAACCAACGCCAGGCCTGGACGATGTAGCTCGCGACCGCCGCGTACATGAACCCGCTGTAGAGCGGAACGCCGAAGATTTTGAATAAACCCGCTTCCGGATAGCTCCATGACCCGATGGAAGGGTGCGTTTTGAAGATCTCCAGCGCCAATCCCGGGAGATGGAACATGCTGAGCGTGATCACCTCATCCGTCGTTTCGAGGCGCGCGAGCCAGAGCCCCCCCTGCACGAGGACCGCCCCGATGAAAATGAAGTCGTAACGGGCCATCCCGGAGAGAGGCACATAACAGGACAGCAGCAGGATCGCGAAGAAGAGACCGGCGAACAGGCACGCTCGCGCCTCTTTTATGCCGAACAGGAACGCCTCATCAAGGAAGCGCCGGAGGGCGGAAGGCCGACGGTACGTCATGGGACAGACACCTCCGTACACGTTGAGCAGGAGAAATCATAAGTGGCTCTCCTGTTCCAACGCTCCCGGTCAGAACCTGTCTCGCGCGTTATCCAGCGGACAAAATACACGCAGGGAACAACTTCGTACCAGCCTATCTGCGTTCATTTGCGGTTTGAAAGCAGTTCAGGGGTTCTCTGCGTCTCCGCGCCTCTGCGGTGAAAAGAATCCGCGTCCCATTCACCCCCTGTCCGCCTCTCACCCCGTCCAGCTCCAGTACATCGGCTCGTTGACGATCATGGCGATAATCGCCCAGATGCACGAGACGACGTACTGCCCGATCACCAGCCCCATGAAGAAGGGGATCGCCTGGCGGTACCCTTTCATCCCCGTGTACCGGATGATGCATCCCTTCACGACGCTGCACACCAGCAGGGCCATCCACCAGCGGTCCACCGTGCCGCCCACGCCGAGGGCGTATCCCATCGGGTGGAAAGGGAAGCCGACGATCCGGGTCCGCAAAAACATCAGCAGGACGGCGAACCCGCCCCCGCCCGCGAAGAATCCCATCCCCATCGGGTCCGGCTTCTTGGGGGACTGCACCCAGCTTGCGAGACTCCCGTAGACCGCCCAGCCCGTCCAGTTCAGCTCCGCCGCGAGCGCCGCCCCATGCCGGTACATCAGCGCGGGATAGATCGCGAAGCCGCAGAGCAGGGTGAACACCGTGGCGAGGAGGAGCGCGCTCATCATCCGCCGCTGCTCGACGCGGAGGACCGACGCGGCCTTGAGGGATTCCAGCGCGACGGGCATCGGGTGGGCGCGGTTGAACCGGTTGAACCACGCGAACAGGCTCATCGTCGTCAGCGTGGGCCGCGACATCTCGCCCGTGCCGCTGAACGTGATCAGGATGTCCTGCGGGTTGACGTTGGTCAGACCGTGGGCCGGGATGCCGGTGTCCGCGCGGAGCCGGGCGACGGTGAGCGCGACGAGGAAGAAGATGAGGAAGTACGGCACGATGAGGACCGGACTCATCCCGATCCAGACCGAAAAACCGCTCACCCAGAAGAAGCCGATCCCGAAGCCGAAGACCGCCGCCCGGTAGCTCATCGCCTCTTTCGCATCGCTGACCTCGCTGGGGCGGCCCGCCACCCGCAGCCAGACCTGCCCGAGATACCCCCGCGCCTCCCAGAGCGCCGTCAGCCCCAGGGCAATGACCGCCCCCGCGCTCTGCATCCCGTGGTAGGGGAACTGAGGGGAGAGCTCCTGGATTCCCCACGCCGACCCCAGCACCATCTGCGCTTTGCCGACGAGATAGAAGAACCAGGTGGAGAAGATGAGGTGCGTGGGGAGCAGGTAGGCGATCCCGACCATGAACGGGTACACATCGAGGCGCAGCGAGCCGATGGCGCTCCAGGGCCGCGAGGTGAAGTTCGGGCCCATCTCCAGCGCCGGACCCTGGTAGGTGAGGGCGGGGATCGAGGGGAAGAGGAACGCGAGGCCGCTGAGCGTATCCAGCGCGGCGGCGAAGCCGAAGCCGATCCACATCCACCGGTTGCGCCAGAACACGCCCCCCGGCTCGGTCATCGCGAGGGGGATCTGGATGATCGGGTAGGAGAGCCGCTCCGACTCGCTCCACCGCTGCCGGAGGACGGCGGTGAGGCAGAACATCATCCCGACCAGCGCGCCCCAGAAGCTCGTCCACATCAGCGCGGGCACGACCCAGTACCGCCAGTATCCCGTCGCCCAGAAGGAGGAGCCGCCGTCGTAGTAGTACCGCGCCGCCGCCTCGTTCTGGATGACCAGCGGGCCGGGGAGGTAATCCATGAAGAGCGTGTCCCACTTGTTCTCGGGGGTGACGTAGCGGGTGGCGTGGGCGACGACCCCCATCAGGGTCACGAGGCGGTCGTGCCCGCAGAGGACCGAGGAGACCGCCAGCATGGAGAAGATCGTCATCAGCTCGGCCTGGGAGAGGACGAGATTCGGGCGGACCCTCCCGAGCAGGCTGTTCACGACCATCAGGGCGAGGAGGATGAACACGACGTTCATCGCCAGCGAGAGGCAGGTGAAGTGCAGCCCGTGCCACACGCCTTCGATGGTGCCGACCCAGTAGACGTTCAGGGGGATGAGCGCGAGGCCCAGGAGGATGGAGCGGCGCGTGATGCCGCGCGCGGTTTCCGAAGGGGGAGGGGAGTCGGGGGGCGCGATCAGGGGTTTCCCCACGAGGAGGGTTTCCCGCTCCGGGGGAGAGGAGGGGACCGTCAGAACGTCTCGGGTCTCCATGGACATCGGGCGAATCTCCACCGGGTACAGCGAGCGAGAGAACAGCGCTCCGGGGCGCTCGGTCCCCGGCGGCAGGGCGACTATCGGGAGGCTCGACGTGGCCCTATTCTCTCATGGATTTAGCCGTCATGCCAGTAGATTCCTTTTGGGGAGTTGGGGAGTTGGGGAGTCGGGTCTCTCCGCCATGTTCATCTCTGGCAATGGAGCGGAATCTATCCTGTCCTGATACGAAGGGCATCAGTAACTCCCCAACTCCGCAACTCCCCAATTTCCCGACTCCCCAACTCCCTCACTTGTAAGTCACGCGGTAGATCACGCCGTTGATTTCGTCCCCGACGAGGAGGGACCCCCACTTGTCCACCGCCAGCCCGACGGGGCGGCCAAAATGCCGCCGGTTGGAGAGGAGGAAGCCGGTGAGGAAGGGTTGGATCTCCTGTGGCTGCCCGTTTTGATCGAACCGCATGCGGACGACCTCGTACCCGGAAGGGGGGCGGCGGTTCCACGAGCCCCGCATCGCCACGAACGCATCGTTGCGGTACGCCGCCGGGAACTGCTGCCCGGTGTAGAACGCCATCTGGAGCGGCGAGCTGTGCGCGGTGTACTCCAATACGGACGGGACCGACTTCTCCGCGCGCGCCCGAATTCGGCTCATCGGAATGGGGTAGCTTTGCAGGTTGATGATGTGGCGCTTCGCGTAGATGAACGGCCAGCCGTAGTCGCCTCCGTTCTGGAGCCGGTTGAGCTCTTCGGGAGGGAAGTCGTCTCCCAGCCAGTCGGAGCCGTGATCCATGCCCCACATCTCGCCGGTTTCGGGGTGCCACCCGAAGCCGATGGTGTTCCGCAGACCCCGCGCGAAGATGGCGCGCCCGCTGCCGTCGGGCCGAGCGCGGAGGATCGCCGCGGTTTCGGGGTGATCCTCGATGCAGGCGTTGCAGGTGCTCCCCACGCTGACGTAGAGCATCCCGTCCGGCCCAAATCCGAGGGTGCGGTTGGGGTGCCGCCCGCCCGGCGGCAGGCCGCTCAGGATCCGGCGGCGGTTCACCACCGCGGTGCCCCGTATGTCGGCGGCGTAGACGGCGTTCACCGTCGCGAGGAACATCTTGTCGCCCCGCAGGGCGATGCCGTGGACGCGCGGCAGCCGCACGACGACCCGGCGGTAATCGGCCTTGCCATCGCCGTTCTGGTCGCGCAGGGCGAGCACGTCGTTGGAACCCCGGCGGGTGACGTACACCGTCCCGTCCTCGCCCACGGCTATCATGCGCGGGGAGCCCACCCCTTCGGCGAAGGTGCGGACCCGGAAGCCGTCGGGCGCCTGGAGCCGGCGGATTCGCGCGGCGGTGGCGGGAACGCTCTCCGGCCGGAGGGAATGGCCCCGGCGGTTCTCGATCAGCTCCTCCGCGCCCATGGTGGGCAGCGAAGCAATCCCCATCCCGATGACGGCGAGGGCAAGGCATAATTTGGGTTGCAATGAGCGGTTCATGAAACCTCCTCCTGAGGGACCTTCACCTCCGTTGAATACGACGGGGGATGCTCGCATATCCGTTCAGGGTCCGATCGGTACCATTCTGTGTGATCCAGTGTACCTAAAAACAGAAAAGCGTACAAAAAAGAGTCCACCCGTATCTCTCTCATACGGGTGGACTCGGAGGGAAGCGCGGAGGAGGGGAGAGGAGGAAGTCTCAGCGCCCGTATGGCTTTGAGCCGGGGGCGGGGAACCGCTTCCGCGCGTCGTCCAGTACGAGGACCCAGTCGTTGCCGGGGCCTTTGGAGGGCGGGGTGAACTCCCGCGAGCCGGTGGTGGGGAAGGTTCCCGCAGAAGTCGCCTTGCCAGTGCGGGGATCGTACCAGTGCGCCCGCGCCTGATTCCCGCTGATCTTATCCATCTTCACCGTGAACGGCTGGCCCGTTCCGGAGAAGATCATGGCGTAGCTGCCGTCCGACCCGCGCGTGGCCTGGATGCGGTCCATGCCGCTTCGGGCATCGGAGGCGAGGAGGTCCTGATCGGGGATGCGGGTGAGGAACGGGCGGGATTCGATGAGCCGGCGGAGGTGCTGCATCTGCGCGCCGCCGGGCCGGTGGATCGCCACGTCCCAGGTGGAGATCGGGCCGTTCACCCCGTTGCCGTACTGCTTCTTGTGCATCTGCCAGATGGAATGGTTGCCGTAGGTGTGGCCGTGCGCCCCCGCAAACACGTCCCAGTAGGCGATGCGCCGCACGGGATGCTCGTTGGAGGTGCCGAACTTCTCCCGCTGGAAGCAGATAGGGTGGTCCTCGTAGAGGGGCTCGCCGTCCATGACGGGCTTGGTGGGGGTGCGGTTGTAGTCCGACTGGATGCGGTCCCAGACGGGGGTGTCCGCGCAGTGGCCCGTCTGCCACATGTTGAAATCGAGCCAGGGGTCGTTGTGGAACCATTTGGACGAGGTGCTGCCGCCCGTCGGGTGGAAGGTCATCAGGGCTTTGTCCTCCCCGCCCACGCCCTTGGTGATGCCTTCGGCCAGGGCGCGCCAGACCGCCTGCTGCTCCGGCTGGTCAGGGTTGCGGTCGCCGCCGATGACCCAGATGATCGGCTCGTTCTTGTAACGGTTCCCGAGGAATTCTCCGTACGCGCGGGCGGACTCCGGGGTGAAGATCTTGTCGTTGTTGACCCAGCGGCCCCATGACGGGAGCATCGCGGTGTACATGCCGAGCGATTCCGCCCGGTTCACGATGTAATCAACGTGATCCCAGTAGTCGTACTGCGGGTCGTTTTTCGGATCGCTGCCGGGGGTGAGGTCGGGCCGGGCGGGGTTCCGGTCCACGAGGGGCCGGTCCCCGTGAGCGTTGGGCGTGCCCACCCCGTCCAGCTCGGCGAGGGCGACGGCCTGAATCGCGGTGTACCCGAGCTTCGCGCGGTTCCGAAGGTACTGGTCGGCTTCCTCGCGGCTGAGGCGGTGGAACAACTCCCAGGCGGTATCGGCGAGGTAGAAGAAAGGCCGGCCTTTCTCCGTGACGAGGAAACGCCGGTTCTCGCTGATCTTCAGCCGGGGGAGACTTTTGGCGCGGGCCGCGTGGGCCGGTGGCGGCAGGAGGGAGGGAAGGGTCAGGGAGAGCAGGAGGGCTCCGGAAAGAATTCGGGGGAGCCGCGTCCGGCCCATCGAACGCATATGCATAAATCTGTGTACCTTTCTTTGGAATTCTTATACAAACTGTAACGCCTACAGGGGAGCAAGAGGAACGTCCCTGGAGAGTCGATGTTTTGCTCTCGGGCAATTGTTCATGACCCGCCGCACGCCGCAGGGTTTCAGGTTCAAGGGATTACACGCGGATTCTATTCGCGGACGCCGGGAAGGGGGTACTCCTTCGCCGCATCGTCGAGGACCAGCACCCAGTCGTCCTGTGGGCCGTCGGAGGGCGGGGTGAACGTCCGCTCTGCCGTCTTCCGGAACTCCTCGAACGGGGTGAACTCCCCGGTGCGGGGATCGTACCATGCGGAGCGGATCGTCTCGCCGGAGAGGGCGCGAAGGTCCAGGGTGAAGAGCGCGCCGGAAACAGTGTACGCGAAGGCGTAGCTCCCTTCGGAATCACGGGTGGCATGGACCCGGTCCCGGTCGGCATCGGCGACCATCTCCGGGGCCGGGATGCGGGAGAAGAACGGGCGGGATTCCATCAGAGCGCGGACGTGGCGCATCTGTTTCGCGCCGGGGTACTGGAGGGCATCGCTCCAGAGGGTGTCCGCGCCGAGGAGCGGCCCTTTGAGGACGGGCGAGACGGGGTCGTTCTCCGGCTTCCACATCTGCCAGAGCTCGTTCGCGCCGTAAGTGTGGCCGCACGCCCCCGCAAACAGCGACGTGTAGGCGAACTTCCGCACATAGTACTCATCGAGCTTGGAGTCGTTCTTCAGGTTGTTGGGGATCTGCTCGTAGGCGGGCTCTCCGTTGAGGATCGGCTTCGGGGGGGAAAGGGCGTACCCCTCCGCGATCTTTTCCCACGGCCTGCTGTCGGCGTGGTGGCCGCTCTGGATCATGTGGAAGGTGAGCCACGGCTCCTCGTGGAACCAGTCCGCCGAGCTCGCCCCGCCCCAGGGGTGATAGGTCATGACCGTCTGCGAGTAGTCTTCGCGCCCACAGGTCCCCTCCGCGATCCCCCTCGCCATGGCGCGCCAGGTTTCTTCGTAGCCGGTGGGCTTGCGATCCCCGCCGAGGATCCAGATGAGGTGGTTCAGATCCCGGTACCGCTCGCCGAGGAAGC
>JAHWJO010000305.1 GCA_019348365.1 Armatimonadota bacterium
CAGTAGAACGTCGGACTCTCACTTCTGGTGGACCAGAAATTGGGGAGCACCTCACTGGGAGAGGGGATCGGGATGCATGACTCTTCTGCTACGGAGAGAGGGATTCTTTCCTGGTACCCCACTCCTCACCGATCCATCACTCCCGTAGATTTGTACCCTGCCTCGGTCCTGTTACAGAATGAACTCGACAGATCCCTCTCCCAGAATTGGGAGAGGGCCAGCGCGGAGCGCGGGGGTGAGGGCAACTCCCCAACTCCCTAATTTCCTAACTCCCCAGTAAAGGAATCGCTCATGGATCTCACCCTCATCGCCGTCGTCGGCGCGACGCTGCTGGTGTCCGGCGGATTGATGTTCAATGGCTTCCTCCTTCTGCCCCGGCAGATGGAGCGGGCGTACCGGGAAGCGTACCTCGCGCTGGCGCTGGCGGTGGAAGCCAAGGAGACCGCCGCGAAAGGGCACTGCGAGCGGGTGACGGATCTGGCGTGCCGTATGGCGGCCCTCGCCCGGCTGCCCCGCCGAAGCGCCATCCTCCTGGAGCACGCCGCCCTCCTCCACGATATCGGAAAAGCGGGGGTCCACGCCTCGATCCTCAACAAAGCCGGCCCGCTCACCCTGGAGGAGCAGGCGGAGATGGACCGCCACGCCGAGTACGGGGTCCAGATGCTCACCGCCACGAAGCAGCACCTCCGCAAGATGGGGTACACGATGGAGCAGATCCAGAAGACCGAGATGCTCGCCACCACCCAGCACCAGTCGCTCCGGCAGATCGCCGAGATCATCGGCTGCCACCACGACACCATAAAAGCGATGCCGGATATGCCGGTAGAGGCACGGATTCTCGCGGTAGCGGATGCGTATGATAGAATGGTGACGGGTCGTTCGTACCGGGAACCCCGCTCCGTCTTCGATACCCTCCAGTACCTGGAAGACCGCCCGGAAGTGTACGACCCAGAAGCCGTCCGGCTTCTGCGTCAAGCCCTGGAGACCCGCCGCTCCGCCTCGAATTGATCCCATCGGGATCCCTGTGGCTCATGGGGACTCTTCGGAGAGGGGGCATGCGGGTGCCGGTTCCCTCGTACCCCGCGATTTCATGGTTTTCTCCTTCCTTCCCAGATGAGTCTCCTCACCCTGTCCCGTCCCTTACAAAAGAACAATCACCGGAGCGTTCGACTCCTCGCCCTTCTCCTGGCGATGCTCGTTGCCGGATTTGGGGTCTTTTACGCGGTCAGCCCGCACAAAAGCCTGATCCGCCGCCGCATGATGCCGGGGTACTGGATCCTCGCGCTTCAGGGAAAGACCCTCTACGACCCCGATCTGAAGATCCTGCGGCGCGGCAACCCCGATCTCCCGGAGGTGGCGATCACCATCGACGACGGCCCCCGCCCGGAGAACAGCATCCCCATGCTGGATGCCCTGAAGGCGGCGAACGCCCGCGCGACTTTTTACGTCGTGGGAAAATCGGCGAAGGCGCATCCGGAGCTGATCCGGAGGATGATCGCCGAGGGGCACGAGGTGGGCAGCCACACGAACGAGCATCTGCGTCTCCCCACCCTCACCGACGCGCAGGCGCGGAACACCCTGAAGAACGCCGAATTCAACGTGCGACGTGCGACGGGCGGCTACCGGATGAAGACCCTCCGCCCCCCCGGAGGGGAGATCGACGCGCGGACGGCGAAGATTGCGAAGGAGCTCGGCTACACGACCGTCCTCTGGTCGGCGACCTCCGGCGATTATGAGTCGCAGTCTCCCGACTACATCGTGCAGGAAGTGATGGACGGGGCCGAGAACGGCGCGATCATCATCCTCCACGACGCGCATCAGGGCACGGTGCAAGCCCTCCCCATGCTGATCCGGCGGCTCCGCGAGGCCGGATTCAAACTGGTCACCGTCTCGGAGATGCTGGAGCGCCTCCCGTCCTCTTAACCTGTACTCTCCCCTGCCCTTTCCTGGCGGCGACAGATTCTATAGAAAATGTCTATTCTCTATGGCGCCCCTCCCCAGAGGATCCCTGAACCTCATTATCAGCTTTGGGACGTGACTCTCCCCGTGCAACCGGGCCTCCCCGTCTGGCCCGGCGACCCCCCGGTGGAGATGGAGTCGGCGGCGTCGATCCTGCAAGGCGATTCCTGCAACGTCACCACTTACCGCATGAGCTCTCACACCGGGACGCACCTCGATCCACCCCGGCACTTCTTCCCGGACGGTGCGCCCCTCGACGCCCTCCCCCTCTCCCTCCTGATCGGGCTATGTTACGTGGCGGATCTCTCTTCGGAGATGGAGGAGAGCCGGAGGATCACCCCGGACCTCCTGGATGGGGCGGGCATCCCTCCGGAGACCTCGCGCCTCCTCCTCAAAACCCCGAACTCCCGACTCTGGGAGAACCCTTGCCACGCGTTCGAGCCGAACTTCATCGATCTCTCCCCCGACGGCGCGCGGTGGGTCATCGAGCGGGGGATACGGCTCATCGGGATCGATTACCTCTCGATAGAAGGCCCTCATGACCCCTCCTGCCCCGTTCATCGGAGCCTGTTGAGCGCCCCGGTTGTCATCCTGGAAGGACTGGATCTCCGGGAGGTTTCCGGCGGGGCGTACCACCTCGTCTGCCTCCCACTCCGGGCGATGAACGGAGACGGCGCACCCGCCCGCGCCCTCCTCCTGCGGGAGGGGTGAGCCCCGTCTGGAATCCGCGTGGAATCTTCCGAAGGGGAAACAGAATTCCTCGATCCAGAGACAGAGCACCCGATTTTCCAACTCCCCAACTCCTTAATTTCCCAATTTCCCAACTCCCCAATTTCCCGCGCCATGCGTGGGCCTACCATAGAAAACATGAAGATGAATCGTATCCTCCTACTGCCGTGGCTCCTGTTCGCGTTTGTCGGCGCGTCCCCGAATTCCGAGATGCCCTCGGAGATGAAGCCGATGCCTCCCATGGGGGAGTCGGCGGAGAAGCAGCCGGAGTCGGCGGAGCTTAAGACCGAGCACTTCCGGTTTCTGTACGACCCGCGACGGATGAGCGACGGACGCGTGAAGGAAGCGGCGCGGGAGGCCGTAGTGTCGTTCAAAGAGGTCGCCGCTCTTTTCCCCGAAGTCCGCTACACCGAGCCCATCACTATCCGTCTGGACGCGCGGTTCCGGGGCGCGACGGGGTACGCCACTCCCGGCGGCGTCTCCGGAAAGGGAAAGCGGGACGCCATCGGCATCCGCTACGAGGACCTGCCGACCCTGGGCCTGACCCCCGGCTTCCTGTTCCGGCACGAGCTGGCCCACCTCTTTGCCGGTCGGTGGGAGAAGGACCGCCCGGACCCGACTCTCTCCGGCGCGGCACTCGGTGAGGGCATTGCGGATCTCGTTGCCGGGGGGCGCAACCGCCTGGGGCTGCCGCTGTCTTTCGCCAAGTACCTGCAACAGCAGGATGCCTGGGCGCCCCCGTTGCGGCTGTTCCTCTTCCCCCGGAGCGGGCGGCCTCCCATCAACGGGAAAGGGCCGTTGGAGTACGAAGAGATTTTCCAGTGGCGCATCGCCCGGTACGTCGAACCCTCCCTCTTCCTCGAATACGTCCGGTCCCGTATCGGATGGAAGAAGATGCGGCAGTTCTATATCGATTACACCCGCGCCTCCCAGACGAAGCAGCCGGCGGACAACATCCGCACGGTCATCCGGCGTCACACGGGCCTGCTGCCGGAAGAGCTTTTCGCCCAGTGGCAGGCGGCCATCGATCAAGCGCCCGAGGAGCGGGAAGACAACCGCCAGCGCTGGCTCTCCGAACGGGCTTACGCGGGGGTACAGTGGTACGAGTTCCTGATCCTGCGGAAGCTCATCCCCGAAGCGGACCGGCCGGGCATCGACGCTCAGTTTCGCGCCCTGCACGCCGAGATCGCGGCCCGGCGGCTCGATGCGGCGGAGAAGGCGCTGGCAGCCGTGCTGGAGCGGGTGAAGCGCGTCTCCGACGGCGCTGCCACGCAGAACATCGTTCGTGCGCCCCTCCGGCGAGGGGAATCGGTGGGAGTCGGATAGCGCGCTCGTTTCGCCATTCCCCTGAGAGGCCGAATTCCTTATAATTGAACCGCTTGGAATTCGAGGACAATCCTGGAAAGGTGACGATACGGATGTTACTGGGCACACAGCGCGTCAACGAGCGGGGCCACCTGGAGATCGGCGGGTGCGATGTCGTGGACCTCGCGCGGCGATTCGGCACGCCGCTCTACATCATGGATGAGGCGGCGATCCGCGAAAACTGCCGCCGCTACCGGGAGGCGTTCGGCTCCCGGTATCCGGGGGTGAAGGTCGCCTACGCGAGCAAGGCGTTCCTCTGCACCGCCATGGCGAAGATCGTCGAGCAGGAAGGCCTCTGGATGGACGTCGCGAGCGGCGGCGAGCTGTACACCGCCCGCGTCGCCGCTTTCCCCGCCGAGCGGCTCGTCTTCCACGGCAACAACAAAAGCGAGGGGGAGCTTCAGGAAGCCCTGGATTACGGCGTGGGCCGGATTGTCGTGGACAGCATGGAGGAGCTGGAACGGCTCTCCCGGCTTGCCACCGATGCCGGCAAAACGGCGGATATCCTGCTCCGCTGCACGCCGGGCATCGACCCCCACACCCACCGCCGCATCCGCACCGGGCAGGAGGACACGAAGTTCGGCCTGGGCGTGAAGAGCGGGGCTGCATTAAAAGCCATTCAACGCGCGCGGGAGCTACCGGGCATCCATTTTAGAGGAGTCCATTGCCACATCGGTTCGCAACTGCTGAACGCCGACACGCATCTTGAAGCCATCGAGATCATGGCCGGCTTCCTCCGCACGATCCGCGATGAGACGGGCCAAACCGTCGAGGAGATGAACATCGGCGGGGGGCTGGGCATCCGGTACCTGCCGGAGCACCGTCCTCCCTCCATTGAGGAGTTCGCCGAAGCGTTGACGGGTGAGGTGAAGCGCCGCTGCGAGGAGTACGGCGTGGACCTGCCGCAGCTGGGCCTGGAGCCGGGCCGTTCGCTCGTCGGCGAGTGCGGCACGACGGTCTATGAGATCGGAGTTATCAAAGATGTGCCCATCGCCGAGGAGCCGGGCCGCCGCCTCTACGTCTCCATCGACGGCGGGATGAGCGACAATCCCCGCCCGCAGCTCTACGACGCGGTGTACCACTGCCTCCTCGCCAACCGCGCCGGGGAGGTGGATTCGACGGTCGTCACCATCGCGGGGAAGCACTGCGAGACCGACCTGATGATCCAGGACACGAAGATCCCGATGCCCCAGGCGGGGGACCTCCTCGCGGTGCAGAGCACGGGGGCGTACAACCAGTCGATGGCGAGCAATTACAACCGCCTGACCCGCCCGCCCGTCGTGCTCGTCTCCGGCGGCCACGCCGACCTCATTGTGGAACGAGAGACCTATGCGGACCTCGTCGCGCAGGACCGCATCCCCGAACGTCTGAAGGCAGAGGCGCGGGAGCCGGTTGCGGTTTAGATAGGATGTATGGCAGGATAAATCGTATTTTCGGTAAGATTCACACGGGCGAGGAGCATTCCTCGCCCTTCGCTTTGTGTGCCTTTCCGTTAGAATTGACAGATCATCACCGGATTCACCAGAACGTGTATAATCGGCTTTACTCACCCACTCCTCTTAACGATTCTGAACAGACTCTCGTATGAATCCCAATACAAACCTCTCCCCCCTCACGATGCAGAACGCGATCTTGCGGCTCCAGGAGTACTGGGCCAGCCGGGGCGCGCTGATCTGGCAGCCCTACCACACCGAGGTCGGCGCGGGAACCGGCAACCCCGCCACCTTCCTCCGCCCGGAGCC
This sequence comes from Armatimonadota bacterium, assembly GCA_019348365.1. Classification (GTDB taxonomy): domain Bacteria; phylum Armatimonadota; class DTGP01; order DTGP01; family JAHWJO01; genus JAHWJO01. The sequence continues at coordinate 5,796 of JAHWJO010000305.1, forward strand.
CTGGAATGTCGCTTACGTCGAGCCGAATATCCGCACTACAATTAATTGTAATATTCAACCAAATATATGTATGTTTCATTTGCTTATTTAGCTACCCCCCATCCACGATAGGTCTCCAACGTGTAATAATCGAGAGAATTAATTGGTAAATTCTTAAAATCGAATCTGTTCACTGAGTCGACTAAAGGACTTCTTTTAAATGGGATATGTATCACTCTTGCTGTTAGATCATCGATTCTTAGCTTGAAACTCAGAGGCCAAAGAAAGCTCAAATCCCTAGTACATGACCACTAAGAATGTGAAGGGTAGAGGCGCTTCAGCTTTGTGCG
>JAHWJO010000306.1 GCA_019348365.1 Armatimonadota bacterium
CTTCGGTGGTTTAGCGCCATGATACCGGCTCCTTCTGCGGCGAGGGGACCACGGTGGTGTTGACCGGCGGGGGCGGCACCCGGGAAAAATCCCCCCGGTTCGCGTCGGCTATCCGTCGGAGATCGGGCTTGATGAGTGCGCGGTCGTAGGTCAGGAGCCCGTTCGTCTCCGTCTCGACATCGGTGGTCTGGGTGTAGATCGCCGCGCTGAGGCCGGGATTCTCCTTCAGACGGTATACCTCCCGGAGCATCTCCTCGTAGCGGCGGGTGAGCTTCTCCGGCGTGTTGATCCGCTGGTAGCCCCAGTTCTCCGCGCTCCAGAGGTGGCCGGGGATCGGCAGACTCAACCCGCCGAACTCGCCGAGCACGGCGGCGCGGTTCGGCTCCGGCTGCGGCGAGCCCGGATCGGGGTACTTGTGCATGTCGATCACGTCGCCGACGTTCCGGTCCGTCCAGCCGCTCGCGTTACTGACGATCCGGGAGGGGTCCGTCCCCTTGACCCAACGGGTGATCCGCTCGGTGTCGAACTGGCCCCAGCCCTCGTTGAACACCACCCACATCACCACCGACGGGTGGTTGTAGAGGAAGCGGATCATGTTCAGCAGCTCGCCCTCGAACAACGCCTGCGATTCGGGGGTGCGGTTATTCCCGCTCGGCATGTCCTGCCAGACGAGCACCCCCAGCTTATCCGCCCAGTAGTACCAGCGGGCGGGCTCCACCTTGACGTGCTTGCGGATGGCGTTGAACCCCAGATCCTTCGTCACTTCGATGTCGTAGCGGAGCGCGTCGTCGGTGGGGGCGGTGTAGAGCCCGTCGGGCCAGTAGCCCTGGTCCAGCGGCCCCATGTGGAAGACCGGCTTGCCGTTCAGGAAAAGGCGCTGCACCGTGCCGTCGCTCTTCACCTCCACCTTCCGCATCCCGAAGTAGCTGTCCACCGTGTCGGTGGAGCCGTCCGGGTTCCGGAGCGTCACCTTCAGATTGTAGAGGTGGGGCCGCTCCGGGCTCCAGAGCTTTGGGTTGGGTATCGGGAGGGTGTAAGTCGCGCCGCGAGGCTCCGCCATGCGCCGATTGAGGATACGACGCAAGCCGTCCCGCACTTCCGCGTCGATCTCAAAGCCGAGGGCATGGGGCGCGCCGCCCACTTCCAGCCTCATCTGAAGCCGCTCGCCGTCCACATCCGGCGTGAGCGCCAGGCGGTGGATGTAGGTCGTCGGGACGGGCTCCAGCCAGACCGTCTGCCAGATTCCGGTGACGGGAGTGTAGAAGATTCCGCCCGGTTTTTTGACTTGTTTGCCTCGGGGCTGCTCGCCCGCGTCGGTCGGGTCGTACGCCTGGACGATCAACTCCTGCGGCCCGGTCGGTTTCAACTGGCTCGTGATATCGACGCTGAACGGGTCGTAGCCGCCGAGGTGGGAGCCGACGAGCACGCCGTTCACCAGCACCCGCGCCTGCCAGTCCACCGCCCCGAAGTTGAGGAGGATGCGCTGTCCCCGCCACCGTTCCGGCACCTCGAAGGTCCGGCGGTAGGTGACGTTGTCGGACCGCTTCATCACGCCGGAGAGCGCGGATTCTATGGGGAACGGCACGAGGATCGTCTGGTCGTAGTTCGCCTCCGCCGGGTTCAGGTCGGGCGGTGTGTCCAGAGAGAGCTGCCAGAGGCCGTTCAGATTCATCCAGTCCCTCCGAACCATCTGCGGGCGCGGGTACTCCGAATGAACGTTGCGGGGGGAGACCCGCTTCGCCCAGCGGGTCATCAGCGGGCCGCTTGCGGGATCCCACTTCTCCTTTTGCTCCTGAGCCGGCGCGTTGAGACTCAGGGATAAGAGAGAGATCAGGAAGACGGGGAAGAAGGACTTCATCCACGGTCGGCGATAGCGCATCGGTGAACTCTCCTCTCGAAATCGATGGAATGACACGGCTTTCCCCCTCAGTGTGACACAATCCCGCATCCCTCCATCAACCATGTGGCGAGATGCCCTATCAGTGCTCATACTTGCCACACATACCACCGCTCATGATCTCTACACCCAGAAGCCGTAGCTGGGGATGCCCATCACGATCCCGATGATCGTCCAGAGGCTCCCCACCACGAACTCGCCGAGGATCAGCCCCAAAAAGAACGGCAGCGAGTCCCGGTAGAGCTTCAGCCCCCCATAGCGCAAGAGCAGCAACTTCACCGCCCACGCGATGAACAGCGGCAGCCTTGCGAGTCTGCCCCGCTAAAACCGAGACTGCCCCGCTAAAACAGGGAATCGGGATCGGCGGCTTGATCCAACTGGATGTATCCTTCCTGCTTTGCGAAGGTGATCCGGAACACTTCGAAAAAGTCTTCAAGCCCGATCAGGTTCTGATAGATGTTTTCTTTGAACAACACCCGGCATGGGAGAGCATAGGACTCGTCCGCCGATGCAACCCCGAGAGTCACCACATGGGCATAGGCAAGGTCATAACCCCCGATCCCTCTCAGGGGGACCGGGACTCCTTCTGTATAGACGATATTCATCTCCTCGGCGATCTCGCTGTCGAAGAGGCTGACCTCCGCGCCGGAGTCGATCTTTGCCCATGTGTCCGCCTGAATCCCCGCTTTTTCCAACGTGACGTTTATGATCGGCCTGCCGATGTTCCGTCCATTCCGATCGACATGATCCTCAAAGGTCAGGCGCACGTTCGGTCGTCTCTCCGTCTCCGACGGGGGGTTGAAAGAACCCCAATTCCCAAAGATCTGCGATCAACAACAGGGAAGGCCGCGCTTCCGGTCGTCGCTCCAGAGCACGAGCCTTCGCCTCTTTGAGGGTTTTCCCGTAGGCGACGGGCTGCCGGTCCACCAATGCCGCCCATTTCTCACCCGGCTGCGGGTCGAGCAGGATGGGCGAGCGGCGGGAAGTTGCCTCTTCGATAGCGTGTTCCTGAATTTTACTCTTTTGAACGGCCATCTTTATCTCCGCACCAAGTTAACTACCATCAAGAAGATTATACCCGTTCAACCACCTCACACCCAGAAGCCGTAGCTGGGGATGCCCATCACGATCCCGATGATCGTCCAGAGGCTCCCCACCACGAACTCGCCGAGGATCAGCCCCAAAAAGAACGGCAGCGAGTCCCGGTAGAGCTTCAGCCCCCCGTAGCGCAAGAGCAGCAGCTTCACGGCCCACGCGATGAACAGCGGTAGCCAGATGATGTTGAGGCTCCAGCTGGAGGAGACGGCGTACCCCACCGGGTGGAACGGCCACCAGTAGAAGCGCATCCGCAGCGCCATCAGCATCACCGTAAAGGCGAACCCCACCCCCATCGCCATCACGCGGGGGACGCTCGTCGGTTCGGGGTTGTTCATCCAGCTCTGCATCCGGTTCCACGGCTCCGTCCCGAACGCCCACGTCACCGGCCCCACCACCTTCGCGGTGCCGATCCCCAGGTCGTAGCCGATGTGCAGGAACGCCCAGAACGCGCAGACCGTCCCCCACGCCGCCGCCGCCATCATCGCCCAGGAGAGCCGCCGCGCGTTCATCCGGGTCCGCTCGGCCATCTTGAACCCCTCCAGCTGGAACGGCATGGGGTGCGCCCGGTACGCCCGGTTGAAGAAGAAGAAGAGCGAGAACATCGCCAAGTTGTTCGGGCCGAGGTTCTTCGCGCCGACCGCGTTCACCAAAAACACGTCCGGGCCGCCGTTGTGGAGGTCGTGCGCGGGGGGGCCGAGCTCCGCCCGGATGCGCGTTACCGCGAGGGAGAGCAGGAAGTAGATGAAGAAGAAGACCGCCGCCACCCAGAGGCTCATCCCCATCGTCACGCAGAACGCCATCAGCGCCGCCGTCCCCAGGATCAAGCCGAGGTATGCGGTCCGGTAGCTCCACGGCTCCCGCGCGTCGTCCTCCACGTACCCGTCGGGGGTCGGCTTACGGCCCAGGGCACGGCGGATCGTCCCGGCGAAGTAGCGCCGCCCCGTCCAGATGGCGAACACCGACAGCCCGATGTACCCGGCGAAACTCTGCTCGTTGATGTAGGGGAAGTTCGGGGTGGTGTCCCACGCCATGGCGCTGGAGATCACCCGCTGCGCTTTCCAGAAAAAGAAGAAGAACCAACTGGAGAAGAGGAGGTCCACCGGCAGCAGGATCCCCAGCCCGATAACGAACGGGTAGAAGCTGAGGTTGAAGGGGCGCGCCGCCGTCCAGGGCTTGTCGGTGAAGGTGCCGGAAAGGTCCGTCACCCGGACGGTGAACGCCGGGATGCTCGGGTACCAGAAATGCAGTCCGCTCATCAGGTCGATCCCTCCGGCGAGGGCGAACCCGATCCAGAACAGCCGCGACCGGTAGAGGCTCAGGCGCTCGTCGGTCATCTCCAGGGGCAGCAGCACGAGCGGGTAGGTCAGCCGCTCCTCCTCGGTCCACCGCTTGCGGACGATGACGTTGATGCAGAGCATCATGAACACGAGCAGCGACACGAACGCCGTCCACATCAGCACCGGCGTCATCCACGAGAGGAGGAAGTGCCGGTCGTACAGCGTCGTCTGGCCGAGGTACAACCCCTCCAGAGTCCGCTCGTCGCTCATCACGAGGGACGACGGGAGGAACGGATGGAGGAGCTCCGCCCAGCGGTTCTCCGGGCGGGCGTATCGGTACGCGTGCCCGATGTAGCTGACGAGGATCTCCAGGAAATCGTGCCCGCACAGCGCGCTCGCGATGCTCAACATCACGTAGAGGGTCAGCATCTCCCCCTGCCGGAACGCGAGCGCGGGCCGGAAACGCTTGATCCCCTGGTTGAGGATCGTCAGGAGGATCAGGATGAAGACGACGTTGAAGAAGACGGAGATCGTGGTGGGATGGCCGGAGTACCGGATCAGTTCCATCTGCATGATCCAGAACGCGTTGATCGGCATCAACGCCAGCGCCACCAGCACCGCCCGCAGCGTCACGCCTGGAGGGGCATTGAGCGTTGAGCCTTGAGCATTGGGTGTTGAGCGTTGGGGGGGGTCTCGAACGATGCCTTCGCGCGCCGTCGTGGGGGAACGGGAGGGGTCCTGGATCTCATCCGCAAGAGGTTCTCTCATACAACTTCTCTTCGATACGCGAAAAGAGAACCCCTACAGTAATTACTATCTGTGTAACTTCTAATCTCCCGCGCTCAACGCTCAACACCCAATGCTCAACGCTCAACGCTTATTCAGGCGGACACGTCCACCACTGGCACGTCATGCGAATGATAGCCTTCGATGTGCGCCTCCACCGGTTCGTAGGGGAGGTCCCACGCTGCCGCCACCTCCCGGCGGACGATGACTCCCTGAGCGATGTTGATCCCCCGCAAGATGGCGGGATTCGCCTGCGCCGCCTTCCGCCATCCCAGGTCCGCGAGCTGGAGGACGTACGGGAGGGTGACGTTCGTGAGGGCGTAGGTGGAGGTCCCCGCCACCGCGCCGGGCATGTTCGTCACGCCGTAATGGACGATCCCATCCACGAGATATACCGGGTCGTGGTGGGTCGTCGGGCGGATCGTCTCGACGCAGCCGCCCTGGTCCACCGCCACGTCCACGATGACGGCGCGGGGCTTCATCAGGCCGAGCATCTCGCGGGTGATGAGCCGGGGGGCTTTCGCGCCGGGGACGAGCACCGCCCCGATCACGAGGTCGCAGAGGGGGAGCTGCTTGCGGAGGTTGTACGGGTTCGACATCAGTGTGTCCACATTCATCGGCAGCACGTCTTCGAGATAGCGGAGCCGCCCCACGTCGATGTCCATCACCACGACGTTCGCCCCCAGCCCCGCCGCGATCTTCGCCGCGTTGGAGCCGACCACCCCGCCGCCCAGCACGAGCACCCGTGCGGGTTCCACCCCCGGCACCCCGGAGAGGAGGATCCCCCTTCCCTCCATCGGGCGCTCCAGGTACTTCGCCCCTTCCTGCACCGCCATCCGCCCTGCGACCTCGCTCATCGGAGTGAGAAGCGGCAACTGCCCGTCGCTCGTCTGGATCGTTTCGTACGCGATGCAGACGACGTTCCTCGCAATCATCGCTTCCGTCAGTTCCCGGCCGGCGGCAAAGTGGAAGTAAGTGAAGAGGACCTGGCCTTCCCATATCCGGTCATACTCTGCGGGCTGGGGCTCTTTCACCTTCACGATGATGTCGGCC
>JAHWJO010000307.1 GCA_019348365.1 Armatimonadota bacterium
TTGGCTCCCGGGTCCACCGGGGCTCGCGGAAGGCGTAGGCCCCGGCCCCGAAGAGGATGGCGATCCCGACGACCCCTCCCAGCACTCACATCCAGCACATTCCGCCCATCGGCATGGGGTTTCTCCTTTCAACGGTCTTTTTGTTACGGAGCCTTCCGCCGCAGCCGGAGTGCCAATCCCGCCACCCTTCCGTCAGGGCGGGCCGGCTAGCGGAATGGGCTCCGGTGGTTCAGCCTTCTCCGGGTTTCACCGTTTCGAATCCAGCGGCTTTCCACGCCTTCATGCTGCCCGGGACGTTGTACACCGTCCGAAACCCGTTGCGCTGCAAGACGCTCGCGGCGATGCTCGCGCGGTACCCGCTGCCGCAGTAGGCCGCAACGGGCCGGTCCCGGTCTAATTCGTCCAGGCGCTCTCCCAGGAACGCCGCGAAGGCGTGGCGGGCGGTCGGGAGGTGTCCCTCGTCCCACTCCTCCTCCCGGCGGACGTCCAGAAGCTGAAGGCCGCCCTCAGAGGTCTCCCCGCGGTCCATCCGTGCCTTCAGCTCGTGGACGGAGAGCTGGGGAAGCGTGACGAAGGGGAGTCCCGCCTCGATCCACCCCCGCATCCCCTGCTGGAGGTACCCGCCGAGGTTTTCAAAGCCGACCCGCAGGAGCTGCCGCACCGCCTCGTCCAGGTGGCTCTCGTCCTCCAGCACGAGCAGGATCTTCTGTCCGGGGTCGCAATCCAGCATCCAGCCGCACCAGACGGGGAACTCTTCCCGAAGCGGAATGTTGAGCGCCCCTCCAACGTGAGCCCCGCCGAACGCCTCGATCTCCCGGGTGTCGAGGACCATCGCTCTCCCCTCCTGGCAGTCCCGCTGGAACTCCTCCGGCGGGAGGGGCTGGACGGTCGGCAGGCCGCCCAGAACCTCCGGACCGTGGGCGTTCACCCCTTTCATCCGGGCGTAATAGCGGGGGGCCGGGGGCAGGCCGGAGAGGACGCTCTGCACGAACTCGTCCTCGCTTCCCGCCTCAAGCTTCGCGTTGTGGAGCCGCTCGTAGCCGATGGTCGAGGTGCGCCGGTCCCCGATGTTCCCCCCGCAGGGGCTGCCCTCCCCGTGGGCCGGGTAGATCTCCACCTCATCCCCCAGCGGCAGGAGCTTCTCGAAAAGGGACCGGTAGAGCTGACGCGCCAGCCGCCCCTCCGTGCCGCCCCCGATCAGGTCGGGGCGACCCACCTCCCCCACGAATAGGGTGTCTCCCGTAAAGACGGCGAAAGGCCTGTCCGCTTCACCCACGTTGGAAGCGACGAAGCTCACGTGCTCCGGCGTGTGCCCTGGGGTGTGGAGGACGCGGAGGCAGAGCCCGCCGACCTCGAGCGTATCGCCTCCGTTCAGGGGGCGGTGCTCGAACCGGTAGTCTTCCGATGCGCCGGCGCAGATCGTCGCCCCGGTTCTCGCCGCCAGCTCCCTCGATCCGGAGACGAAATCCGCGTGAATGTGCGTCTCGATCAGATGCGTGATCCGCGCGCTCCTCTCCCGGGCGAGGTCGAGGTATATCTCCACGTCCCGGCGGGGGTCGATCACCGCGCAGTCGCCCCCCTCCTCGCCGACGATGTAGGAGAGGTGGGCCAGACCCGGCGTAACGATCGTCTCAAAGAGCATCGCTCCCCCTTTCCGCGCCGAAGGGGCGCGTCACAAGACCCGCCTTCACGGGCCGCTTTCCACCGGAGGCCCGCCGGCGTAGCGCCGCGGATCCTCGTCGAACTTCTGCCTGCAGCCCGGGGAGCAGAAGGCGTAGGTCCGGCCGCCGAACTCGCTCTCCGCCGCCGCCTGCCCGGCGGGAACGCTCATCCCGCAGACCGGGTCGGTGCTGACCCCATCCTCTCCCAGCAGACGCTGCTCCCCGGGAGTGGCCGGCCGGGGCATCGCCGGGGCGCCTTCGCTCTGGCGGGGGCGGCGAACCGTCGAGGCTTCAGCAGGGGATGCCGATCCGGGCAGGCGGAAGGCCTTGAGCCGGAGGGCGTTCAGCACGACCGAGATCGAGCTCGCAGCCATCGCCCCGGCGGCCAGGATCGGCGAGAGCAGCACGCCGAAGAAAGGGTAGAGGACCCCTGCGGCGACCGGGATCCCGAGGCCGTTGTAGATAAAGGCGAAGAAGAGGTTCTGCTTGATGTTCCTCATGGTCGCGCGGGAAAGCCGGACCGTACGGGTGACGTCGAAGACGTCGTTCCTGATGAGGACGACGTCCGCCGACTCGATGGCGACGTCCGTGCCCGCGCCGATCGCGATCCCCACGTCCGCCTGCGCCAGGGCGGGCGCGTCATTTATCCCGTCCCCCACCATCGCGACGACCTTCCCCTGCCGCTGGAGCTTCGCGACTTCGGACGCCTTGTGCTCGGGCATGACTTCCGCGAGCACCGTGTCGATCCCGACCTCGCGGGCGACGGCGCGGGCCACCCCCCAGTTATCACCGGTGATCATGACGGCCTCGACGCCGAGACGGTGCAGCTCCTCCACGGCCCGCTTCGAAGTGGGGCGGATCACGTCCGCCAGCCCGATCAGGCCGACGAGGCGGCCCTTCTGGGCGACGAAGTTCACCGTCATCCCTTCGCCGGACATCCGCTCCGCCTCCGCCTGGAAAGCGGAGACGTCCACCTTCCGCTCGTCCATGAGGCGGCGGTTGCCGACGAGGAGTTCCGCCCCTTCCACCACCGCCCGGGTGCCCATCCCGGTGAAGTAGCGGAACTCCGTCGCTTGCGGTAGCGGGAGTCCCCGCTCCTCGGCGGCGCGGACGATCGCTTGCGCGAGCGGGTGGTCGGAGCTGCGCTGGGTGGACGCCACCAGGCGCAGCACCTCCTCCTCCGCCGCTTCCTTTCCGGCGGCGACCTCCCGGACGGCGGGCTGGCCCTGGGTGAGGGTGCCCGTCTTGTCGAGGATGACGGCGGTGAGGCGTCCCGTGACTTCCAGGGCTTCCGCGTTCTTGATGAGGATCCCGTTCTCCGCCCCCTTGCCGGTCGCCACCATGATGGAGGTGGGGGTGGCGAGCCCCAGGGCGCAGGGGCAGGCGATGAGGAGGATGGCCACGGTGTTGAGGAGCGCGAGCACGAAGGCGGGTTCCGGCCCGAAGGCGAACCAGATGGCAAAGGTCAGGACGGCGATGACGATCACCGCCGGGACGAAGTAGCCCGACACCACGTCGGCCAGGCGCTGGATCGGCGCTTTCGACCCCTGCGCCTCCTGGACGAGCCGGACGATCTGGGCCAGCATCGTGTCGGTGCCGACCTTCGTCGCCTCGAAGACGAAGCCGCCCGCCCGGTTGATCGTCGCGCCGATGACCGGGTCGCCCGGTCCCTTCGTGACGGGGATGCTCTCGCCCGTCACCATGCTCTCGTCCAGGGTGCTCTCCCCCTCCACGATGGTTCCGTCCACCGGTACCTTCTCGCCGGGCCGGACGATGACGTGGTCCCCCGCGCGCACCTCCTCGACGGGGATGTCCTCTTCCCGACCGCTGCGCCGCACGCGCGCCGTCTTGGCCTGGAGGGAGAGGAGCTTCTCGATCGCGGCGGAGGTGCCCGCCTTCGCGCGGACCTCAAGGAGGCGCCCGAGCAGGATAAGGGTGACGATCACCGCCGCCGTCTCGTAGTAGAGCCCCGCCTCGACCCCCCGGCCCTGCAACCAGCCGCCGAGGAACGTGGCGGCAAGGCTGTAGAGGTAGGCCGCGCCGGTGCCGATCCCGATCAGGGTGTTCATATCGGCGGTCCGGTTCTTTAAGGTGAACCAGGTGCCCCGGAAGAAACCCCACCCGCTGTAGAAGAGGACCGGTGTGGTGAGCGCGAGCTGGACGTAGGGATGCTCCAGGAAACGGAGGAGCTGCCCGAGAGTTCCGGCAGGCATGGGGAATAACAAGTGCCCCATGGCGCCGACGAAGACCGGCAGGGTGAGGACGAGGGCGAGCCAGAATCGGCGGGAGATGTCGGAGATCTCCGACTCTCTGGAGATGGTCCCACGGTCTGACTGCTGCACCTCCGGTGAAACGGGTTCCGCCTCATAGCCCGCCCTGCGAATCGCATCGGCCAGACGGTCCGGGGAAGTCAGCCCTGGGACGTAATCCACCGTGGCCCGTTCGGTGTCGGCGTTGACCTGCACCCGCTCCACCCCGGGCTGCCGCTCGAGGAGGTCCTCGACGGCGGTCGTGGTGGTGATGGAGCGCATGCCGCGGATGAGAAAATGGGCTTGCGACGGGCGCTCGTCCGGGCTCGGGTGCGGCGCGACCTCGGGCCTCACCTGCCCGGGCGCAGCAACTCCGGATGCAGAGGTTCCATCTACCGGCTGGTCATCATGAGCCTGCCCGTTCGGCTCGACAAGGAGCGTGCCTCGGTACATGTTCATCGCGCAGGCGAAGGGGTACTGACCCGGCTCCTTCGGCGTGAACTCCACGGCCGTCGTCTGGAAAGCGGGCAAGGCCCGGGAGATGTCAAAGTCGGGGAGCACCACGCGATTGGAGCAGTCGGTCCCCTCCCGCCGGTCGAACTTCATCCGCACGGGAATCCCCGCCTTCACCGTCACCGCGCTCGGGTGGTACGCCCCCTCCACCCGGATCGTCACCTCCTGAACGCCCGACCGGATCGCCGCCGCCTTCCCCTGCTTCGGCCCGAAGAAGTACCAGAGCAGGAAGGAGATGAGATTTGCCGCGCCGATCAGGACCCCTACTTCCAACAGGCTCATCATGCCACCTCACCATCAATCTTGGGTTTCCGCTCCGCTGTTATCGTTTGCGGCTGCCTCCGCCGGACTCCCCTTCACCAAAATGTACTCTTTTTCTCGATTGAAACGGCGAAGATCTCACACATTTCCTTCTCCGCGCGTTCCTGGGGGAACGGCTCCCGGCTCCTCCGTCCCGCCTTCCTCCCGAGACGGGCTTTCTCGGCCATCCGGGGGGCGGTGGCCCGACCGTGCCATCCAGAACATGGAGAGCGGGCAGAGCAGGAAGAGCGCCAGGAGCAGCAGCGTCGCCGAACTCCCGGCGCTGCCGGCCACCCCCAGCAGCACCGCCGCGGGAAGGATGCAGCCCAGGAGGAGCCAGGCCCCTGTCCGGATTGCCCGTTGCCTTTGGTTCGTGCGCATTTCCTACCTCCAGATCGTGTTTTTAAGATAACATCGTTTAGAGTCGCTCCACCCTGCGCCGGTCCGGAGTCAATCCTGCTCCCGGTTCAGTGGCTCTCGGCGGGCGTACGCGCCCCCAACCAGGGAAGGAAGGCGGGCACCCGCGCCATGTAGCGGCGGTAGGCATCGCCGAATTGGGCAAGCATGTCTCGCTCCTCCCGCTTCGCGAGGTGGTAATAGACCCCAAACAGGATTGGCGCCATGAGGAGGGTGGAGAGGGTCGGCCACCAGACGAGGGCTCCGAAAATGATGACCATCAGGCCCAGGTACTGGGGGTGGCGGATGTAGCGGTAAGGCCCCTCGACCACCAGTTCCCCCTTGGCCCCATGGACCCGCCTCCAGCCGGCCCACAGCAGCCAGAACCCCGCCAGCATGATCGCCTCGCCGATCAGGCAGATGACCGTCTTGCCGAAGTCGCCGAGGCCCAGCAGGACGCCCCACATTTGGGCGTGGAGGAACGGGTCGGTGACTCCCAACAGATTTTGCAAATGAGGCGCGAGGAGATAGACCGTCAGGGGGAATCCATACATCTCGGTGAACATCGCCACGACGAAGGCCGCAAAGACTCCCATGGACCGCCAGTCGCGCCGCCGTTTCGGGGTGAGGAAGCTGGCCGCAAACAGGATGAAGGCTGCGCTCTGGATGATCACCAGCAGCCACAGTCCTTGCATTCGTAAAGTTTCCATTCAGAGGTCCTCTCTCTTTTTGCCCTCCAGAAAGTCTAGGAGGAACCGGACGGGGCGTTGTGCCCCGCCCGGTGTTCCGGCCTTCGGCGGAGGTCGCCCCTCTCAGGGGCGGGGGGCGCCTTTCGCCGGAGGACCTGGGTTTCTCGCCCGGCCGGGGGGCTGCGGCGTCATGACTGGCTATGGGGGAAGGAGAGGCTCCCCCATAGCCAGTCATGACGCCGCAGCCCCGCTTCATGGAATGGAATAGAACTGGGCCGCGAAGAGGACGATATCA
>JAHWJO010000308.1 GCA_019348365.1 Armatimonadota bacterium
CGTCCGCCGCCGCCAGGGCGTTGCCCGTCAGGATGTCGGGGCTGCCCGGAGCGGCTACGGAGTGCTTGAGGATGACCACGGCATCGCCCACGTTGATGGCTTTGTCGTTGTTCGCATCCCCCTTGCAGCCGGTGACCGGCGAGCCGATGTTGAGCGGTCCGCCGAACTCCGCCAGCTTCTTCATGTCCGCCAGCAGGGCATCGGTGATCGCGTTGGCCCCGTCAGCAGGATCCTGATCGTTGAGGTAGAAGAACGAGCCCGTCCCGGTGTTGCTCGGGTAGAATTTCGCCCACGCGGCCGCGCCTCCCCTCGAACTTGCAAGCGTCAGGTCGGCCGTGCCGGGCGATGTCGCTCGGAGGCTGCGCGGCCAGTTCACTTCGGTCAATCCGAACGCCCGGCCCGCATCGGTCATGACCGGCTTATCACCGGTATTCCAGGCGCCGTTGGAACAGGGATGACCGAGCACGGCGGTGCAGCCGCCACCGCCAGGAGTATAATTACTGGCGGTCACACCCGTAGCCCGCGAGATGTTGTAGAACGGGATATCGGCGGAGAAGACGATCCGGTTCCCGGCGTCCAGGTACCGCTTCAGGAGCGGATTCGGAAGGATGGCATTCCCGGCCTCGTTCAGGGGCACCACGGTCTCCGGAGCGATGTCGTTCGCGAAAACGACCACGCCCTTATTCGTGCCCGTGAGGTGCGCCTGCATGAACTCTGCCAGTTCCTCGGCGGTGACTTCCCGGTACCCCTGGGCCACGAAGTAGTCGCTGATCTGAGCCGCTTCCGCCCGGTTGTTCCAGCCGGTGGTGTGGTAGGTGTCATGATAGACGACTTTGTCCGTCGGAGCCGGAAGGGTCGCGGGCAGCTCGATGGGCGTGATCGTCAGGGCCGGAACGTTCGTGATCTGGCTGGAGAGGATCGTCACGTTGCCGCCCGTAATGGTTCCGCGAACGCCGGAAGCCGTCGCACCGGTGCCGGTAACGGTGTAGGTGCCCGGCTTACCCAGGAACGAGTAGGTGCCGGTGTTATCGGTGCCGGTGATGATGCTCGATCCATCCGTAGCGAAAGTCAGGCTGGAGCTGAGAACCGGCCTTCCCTGCGCGTCGGTCACGGTGCCCGTGAGGCGTCCCGGCGCGACCGGATTTCCGGAGACTTCCGCCAGGTCCTGGAGATCTCCCATCCGGGACTGGCTGATCGATCCCGCATTGTAGTCGAAGATGCGGTAGAGGCCGCCGGATCCCTGCGTCGTCCCGAAGAACTTGATCCATCCCGCCGCCGTGCCCTGAACAGTCGTCGCCAGCACGACATCCACGGAATCGGCGGGAACCGAGCGGGCGCTGGTCCAGGTATTACTCAGCCCGATGGCATGCCCCGCCAGGGTGATGGTAGCCGGCCGGCCGTCCGCGAAGGTGCCCGTCGGGAACCCGAAAACGGTCTGTCCGCCCTGCGCGCCCGGGGTCGTTCGGTTGGCAACGCCTTCGTTGGCGATGTAGTACAGCGGCCAGTCGGCGTAGAGGATGACGCGGCCGTTATTGTTGATGTAGTCGTTGACGATGTTGTTCATGCCCTGGGCGAGGTCGACGACGGTATCCGGGAAGATATCGTTGGCCATCACCACGGAGCTCGGGACTTTGCTGGTCGCGTGTGCCTGCATGAACTCCGCGAGCTGGGTGGCGTTGAGCTCCTGATACCCCTTGCCGACGAAGAAGTCGCGGGTGGCTTTGGCCCCGGCGGCGGTGAGCCATCCGGTGGCCCGGTTGGGATCGTAATAGACGGCTTTGTCCACCACCTGCGAAAAGGTCGGAAGGGGGGCCATCTGGGACGGAGTCTCGACGGTCAGCACGTTGGAGATCGGGCCGATGTTGCCCGCTTCGTCCCGCGCCCGGATCGCCACGTAGTACTTGCCGAGGGGCTGAAGGCCGGTCACGGTGAAGGTCTGCGTCTGGCCCGCAGGATCCGGAATGAAGGTGTCGGTGCCCACAGCGGTAGCGGCATCGAAGTTGGCTTCGGTGATCGGCTGGAGGCTGCGGCGGACCTCGTAACAACCCGCCGTCCCTTCGGTGCCGTTATCGCCGGGCGCGGCGAAGGAGACCGTGACATGAGAGATCGCCGTGGTGGTGGCGGTGAGGTTGGTGGGAGCGCCGGGACGGATGTTGTCCGCTTGCGGCGTCGGGAGCGCCGGGGCCGGGAACAGGACTTCCGTGGGGACCGGCAGAGCGAGGGCGTTTGCTTCGCTCGGAAGGCGCCACTTCATGATCGCCTGCGCGCCGCCGCCGTTCTCGTAGAACTCGACGATGACGTTGTAGTCCGTGTTGGCTTTGAGGGTGATGCGGCCGTTCCCACGGTCGCCGCCGCCCTGGTCCCGCCACTCGTTCACGAGAGGCGCATCCGAGCCGAGGATCGGGCCTTCCTTGATCCAGATCCGCATCCCGTCGTCGGAGTTGGCGAGGAACACTTTCTCGCCGGCATCCGCGTCGGAGACTCTCAGGATGCCGGTCCAGCGGGTGGCGAACCCGTTGACGGGGAACCCCTCCGGTGCGCCGGTGGGGGCGCCCTCTCCCCAGTTGAAGTCGACGTTCGGGTCGACGCGGGAGAAGACGGGGGTCTTGCAGCCGAAGAGCTGACCTCGGTTCGGCTGGCTGCGGCCCAGCGGGTCGATCACATAGTAATCGCCGCGCAGGCCGTTCGTGGTTTGCGCCTGAACGCAGCCTGCTGCAGAAAAAAGGGCCAGCGCGCACAGAGCGCCCAGCCATGACTTGAACGGTAACATTATGTATTCCTTCCTCTCTGTCGCGTCCGCCGCCTCACGGTTAAGAGGGGTCTCCCCTGACAACCATCCTTTGAGTGTCAGCGAAGAAATCGTGTAAAGCTCGGCAGACGCAGAATGCCTCTTCATGATACATCTCATCATGAAAGAAATCAAATCCGTCGCCGGTCCGGTCCGTCCCGGTCCTCCCCGTTCCGCATCATTTATAGAGGGTATGTGGGACGAGGCTTCTGAAAGAAGAGGTGAGACATTTCTTCAGCATCAGCCAGGAGGAAGAGAGACCGTCAAACAATAATGCTGTTTCTGACCCGACATCCGGGCATGATCCGGACAAGATCTGAAGAAGTCTCGAAAACCCTTCGGTTATGTCGTCTTAACAGGCCATCTCGCGATAAAAAAGGGGTGCCGTACCATGAAGTGCGGCATCTTTGGCGTCCTCTACGGAGCCTTTGATCCGGGGGTGATCGAAAGAAACACTACCGAAAAAAAGTCGGCGTCTCGTCACTTTTCCGTCATTTTCCACGGATACCATGAAGTCAGCGGTTCGGCTCACCCGGCATGTTGCCGGGGGGAGCGCGGGCCGCTGTGACCGGATCCGCCGGTCGGAGAGAGACTATGTTACCGTTCGTTTCACTTTATCGGATGGAGCGGCGCCGTCCGTCCGGGTTCACCCTCATCGAGCTGCTGGTGGTGATCGCCATCATCGCGATTCTGGCCGGGATCCTCATGCCGGTCTTCGCAAAGGCGCGCTCGAACGCCCGGAAGACGACCGCCCTGAGCAACCTCCGGCAGATCGGCGCCGCCCTGCCGATGTATACCGCCGACTACGACGAGCATCTGCCGAACCGGTGGCCGGCTTTCGAGTACAAGGTGTTCTACTGGAGGGTGGATGGCGGTGATCTTCCCTCGCTCATGAAGCGGTATCTCCCTAACCCGGCAGTCTGGTACAGCCCCGAAGACCGCCGCTCGAACCGGGGCTTCTCCAGCTTCGCGCTGAATGCCGAGCTGGCCCCCGGATGGCCCCTGGCGAAGATCGGCAGGCCTTCGGAGGCGATCTACCTCACCGACCGCACCGATCTCGATTTAATTGATATCGGCCCGGAAGGCGATCCTCCGACCGAATACTTCTGGTGGATGTTCAGCAACCCGCCGATGGACCGGGGACCGAAGGATCTCCCCCGTCCGTACGACGACCTGATGGTCGCGACCCAGATCTCGCCGCGACGCTACGTGGGCGATGTCGCCGCCTACCTGTTCCTCGACGGCCACGTCAAGACGATGCCGTTCGCGCAGACGTGGGGCGACGCCTCGACCAACCTGCACTACCCGTTCAAGTAGAAGAGAGGAGATGGTATCATGCGTAAGTGGATGCTGCGCGGGGGGGTGATCCTCCTGGGCGGAGCGCTCCTCGTGGCGCTCCTCTGGGCGCTCTCCGGCTCCGGCCACAATCCGAACCACGGGATCGACATGGAGAAGGCCCGGGAGGCCGCCGACCGGGTCCATCCGCCCCGCAAGCCGGGCGAAAAATATAAGCCGGGTCACGGGGGATGACAGCGGGGAAGCCGGATGCGCCTCTTACTCGTTGAAGATGAAGCGGCGATCGCCTGCCGGATTCGGGAGAGTCTGGAGGAGGCGGGCTACACCGTCGATTGGGCGCGCGACGGCGTTGAGGCGCTGGCGCTGGCCCGAGAGCGGGAGTATGCCGCCCTCATCCTGGACCTGATGCTCCCCGGCGTCGACGGCTGGGAGGTGTGCGAGACGCTCCGGCGGCGCCGCGATCCGACGCCGATCCTGATGCTGACCGCCCGCGGCGCCCTAGAGGACCGGATCCGCGGGTTCGAGATCGGCGCGGACGACTACCTGCCCAAGCCGTTCGAGCTGCCGGAGCTGCGGGTGCGGGTGCGGGCGCTCATCCGCCGCTCTGCGGTCCACCGGACGCGGCTCATCCGGATCGATGATCTGGAGATCGACACCGAGGCGCGACGCGTGAGTCGCTCGGGCCGGGAGATCCCGCTCACGCCGCGGGAGTATACGCTCCTGGAGGCGCTCGCCCGCAACGAAGGGCGGGTGCTCTCGCGCGAGACTATCCGGGAGCGGGTCTGGGACGACGACGAGAGTTATTCGAACACGATAGCCGTCCGCATCCGGCAGCTCCGTCAGAAGGTGGACGACGGCCACGCCGTCCGCCTGATCCACACGGTCTACGGGCAGGGGTACGTGCTCCGGGCACCCGAATCGGAGATCGAAATATGACCGCTAAAAGTAAATTGTTACGGATGGACAACGTTCTCATCGTTATCGACGACCTTGAGGCCGCCAAAGCGTTCTTCGCCGAACTCGGCATGGAGCGGGAAGGCGAGACGACGGTCGAGGGACCTTGGGTGGACCGCGTCGTCGGGCTGGACGGCGTCCGTGCCGACATCACTATGATGCGGACCCCGGACGGCCACAGCTGGGTCGAGTTGACGAAGTTCCACACGCCGCCGGCGGTCCGGGCCGAGCTGGAAAGCGCGCCGACGAACACTCTGGGCCTGCGACGCATCATGTTCGCCGTCGAAGACATCGACGACGTTGTTGCCCGCCTGCGCCGCCACGGCGCCGAACTCGTCGGCGAGATCGCGCAGTACGAGGACATTTACCGGCTCTGCTTGCTGCGCGGCCCGGAGGGCATCCTCATCGGACTGGCCGAGCGGCTGAGTCCTCCATCCCCTCCTGAAATTTGACGGGAAACGGGAGGCAACGTGCAAGGATTCGCCCTTCCTCCCGGCCGCCCTCTCCCCCGATGGGGCACGGTCCGGCTGCGGATGACGCTCTGGAACGTGGCCGTGCTCGCCCTCATCCTGGGAGCCATGGGCGGCGTGGTGCGCTACAAAGTGCAGGCCGACCGGCTCGCGGCGGTCGACCGGACCCTGGCCGAGCGGGCCCACGAGACCGGACGCCGGTTTTCGATGGCTCCTTCCTCCCCCGGGCGGAACCGCCGCGCCACCGGCCAGTCCAGACTGCTCGACCCGATGACCGCAGGTGCCGAAGGATCGCTGGTCGGATCGAGACCCCGCGCGCTGCCTCCTCTCCTGCCACGGATCGTCCCTCGCGACCGGGCGGGCAGGGAGCACTGGGATCAACCCTGGGATCGACGCGCCTATGTTCGCTCCCTCGCGGGCAGGACGGTCTATTCCACCGTGTGGGAGGGCGGCACGCCGATGAGGATCCTGTCGATGCCGGTCGAGCGCCGGGGCCGGATCGAGGAGGTGCTTCAGCTCGCCTATCCGCTCGATGGCGTTCTGCGGGAGATCGACGAGCTGACGTCCACGCTCCTGGCCCTCGTGCCGT